>CBETOJ010000009.1:0-13517 GCA_965537725.1 uncultured Campylobacterales bacterium
AAAAGAAAAGAGACTTACAACTTTTTATAGTTGATATCTTAGTAGCTATCCAAATGATTTCCAACATAGTAGTTTACATTGGGATACGACAATTAAACAACTTGAAATAATTGGAGAAGCACTTAATAAACTTCTTGAAGATAAACAATTTAATTCACTATCACCTGATTATTCTAGAAAAGTAGTCAACTTTCGAAACACAATAGTTCATTGATATTTTGGTATTGATGTAGATGATGTATGGAATGTTATCTCTTTCAATTTAGATACACTAGAACAAGATATCCTTTTAATTGTTAAAAATAATATTGATATCACTCAAGCCATAGAGTGTGAAATAGAAGAATATAAGAAGCTAAATGATACAGTTATTATAAAATACCTTATGACTCTATAGCTTTCTTATTCTGTTTCAACCACTTCTTAAAACTAATAAACTCCTCAAGCTCTTTAGCTTCAACCCCAACAACATCTTTAATACTCTTCACACCCATAGACAAAAGATACTGTAGATTATCATCAAAAGTAGCTTCTTCTATTACAAAAATATCATTTTTATGTACTTCAAACATATATCCACCATTTGGGATAGGAGTTTGAGAAAGGGTTACTGTATAGTGATCTTTTATGATCGATTCACTTTGGGAATACATAAGCCCTATATTATAGCCTTGATTTGCAAATCCTCTTATAGCTACTACTAAAACTTTGGTTTCCCCTTTTTTTGAAGAGTTAAATATCCCTATGATATCTTTAACCGTAGAATATCCTGGGATCTTTTCAAAAAGCTTTTCTGTAAAGTTTGCAAGTCTTGTTTCCATAATATGACCTACAAAATATAAAACTATTATAAGTGCAACTAAAACAAGCAAAAACCATAAAAAGTGATTTTGTTGTGGCTCAAACCCTATAAAAGAGAAGATACTATTTACTATCACATCTACTTTATCATAGAGCCAAAATATGATCATTGCAACTACAGCAATTGGTAGGATTCCAAAGAAACCTTGAACTACTAGTTCAAAAAAATGTTTTAATTTGTCGTTTTCCATATGGTTCCTTTATTTTGACAGGTCGAGCTCAACCTTTGTTGCTAGTTGTTTAGGGAGTAAGCCTAGGTCTTCTTCTAAAAGTTTTGTATCTCCGTGTTGTACATAGAGATCAGGATATTCAAAAGATTTGAGTTTTATCTCTAGATCAGCGTCATTAATAAACTCTAAAAGAGCACTTCCTACTCCACCTTGTTTTTGGGAGTCACTAAAGATATACCATTTTTGAGTATTTTTTGAAAGTTCTTCTAAAAGTTCATGATCTAGCGGTTTTACAAATCGAAGATCTACAATTGTAATATCTTCATTTAAACATTCAGCACTCTGTATCGCTTTACTTACTCCTGCGCCATACCCTATAAAGGCAATATCACTTGTGCCTTTTTTTAATATTTCTGCTTTTCCATATTTAAAAGGTGTTGGTTCATATTCAAGTTCTGCAAATGTTCCCCTTGGATAACGAATGGCACATGGTCCTGTATTAAAATCTTTAGCAAACTCTAGTCCGTATTCTAAGGTTTTTGCATCTCTTGGAGCAAAAAGGGTCATATTTGGTAAAAATCGTAGATAACTTATATCAAACTGCCCTTGATGTGTTTCCCCATCTGCTCCTACGATTCCTGCTCTATCTATTGCAAAAGTAACTGGTAAACTCATCAAACATACATCATGGATGATTTGATCAAAGCCTCTTTGTAAAAATGTAGAATAGATAGTGATAAAAGGCTTAAACCCCTCTTTTGCCATCGCTGCCATGGAGGTTACTGCGTGTTGCTCTGCAATCGCTACATCCCAAAACCTCTCAGGAAAATCTCTCATAAGAAGATCGATCCCCGTTCCACTTGGCATAGCAGCAGTTACTCCTACTATTTTTTCATCTTCAGATGCTAGTTTATGTAAGGCTTCACTAAAAACTTGGGTTGCACTTTTTGCTCCAGCTTTTTTTACAAATTCACCAGACTCTACACAAAAAGGCCCCACACCATGCCAGTGTTCATGCTGCCCTTCAGCTACTTTATACCCTTTTCCTTTTACAGTTCTTGCATGAACAATCACAGGTTTTCGCATCTTTTTAGCAACTTCCAGAGTATCTATTACCTCTTCAATGTCATGTCCATCTATTGGACCTATATAATCTATCCCCATCTCTTCAAACATAATGCCTGGAGTGATAAGCTTTAAAGACTCCTCCATTCTTTTAGCTATATAGGTTGCACCATCTGGCATATTTTTTTTAATAAATCGATCAACTTTCTCTTTAATACCTTGATAAGTTTTTCCTGCAAGAGCTTTGCTTAGGTGCTTTGATATTGCACCAATTGGTTTGGCTATAGACATCTCATTGTCATTTAAAATAATTACAACAGGAAGTTTAATATCTCCTAGTTCATCTAAAGCTTCATATACCATCCCAGCAGTCATAGAACCATCACCAATCATCACTACAGGGGTTTTATCTTCCCCTTGAAGTTTTGCTGCTTTTCCAGCTCCTACTGCTAAAGAGATCGAAGTAGATGAGTGACCTGCTACAAAAAAATCTGCATCACTCTCTTTTGGTTTGGTAAATCCGCTGATCCCTTTAAACTGACGAAGGGTTTCAAACTCATCCCATCGTCCTGTGATAAGTTTGTGAGGATAACACTGGTGAGATACATCAAAGATAAATGGATCATATTCTACATCAAAAACTTTATGCATCCCAAGAGTAAGTTCCACTGCCCCTAGGGTTGAACTAAAGTGACCACCATTTTTGGAGACCACTTCAATGATTCTTTGTCTTATATCCTCTGCTGTTTGTTCTAACTCTTTGATGCTTTTATTTTTTATATCCATATTTTTACCATTTACCTTAATAGATCCACTTCCCAAAAAAACTCGATCCATGCATTTGCTTCTTTTACACTAAAATCTGGTTGAATGAGTGCACTTGCCTTATAAAAGATCGTTGCTATTTTAAATTCACAATGGGGAAACTTTTGATGTAAGATTTTTAATATCTCCACCATACTCTCACCACTATCTACAATATCATCAATTAAAACTACTTTATGGATCCTACTTAGATCAGGAATATTAAAGATATCAAAAGTTTCAAGCTTTTTTGTTCCATCATAATGAATAGAATTTAAAGTGTATATTTCCCTTGTTTCTAATCCTTCACTTAAAAGATGTCCAAGAGCTAAACCACCTCTTGCAATTGCTATCAAAGCATCTGGCTGATACTCTTTAATTTGAGGAATTAAAACCTTACAATCTTTTATACAATCCTCATAGCTATAATACAACTTTTCCATCTTTCCCCTTAGTGTAAAACAAATACCAATAAAGAGATCAAGGTGATGACGATAAGTCCAAGATTAATATCTTCAAATTCTCTTTTTAATAGTTTTAATAACGTATAAACGATAAACCCTGCTGCAAATCCATTGGTAATAGAATATGTTAGTGGCATTAAAATAATAATTAAAAATGTTGCACTTAAGATCGCAATATCATTGTTTTTAAAATTGATATTTCCAAGTTCTGTAAACATCAAAATTCCAACTACTACTAAAACTGGATAGATAGCATTTGCAGGGATCGATTTAAATAGGGGGAGCATAAAAAGTGTAAGGATAAAAAACAGACCTGTAAAAATTGCGCTAAGTCCTGTTCTTCCACCCTCTTCAACTCCACTGGCACTTTCTATAAAGGAAGTGGTTGTAGAGACTCCAAGTAAACTTCCACCAACAGTAGCAACTGCGTCTGCTTCTAAAGTTTTCTCGAGTGCTTTATCCTCTTTATCATTTGTTTGGAAAAGATTTGCTCTTGTTCCTACTCCTGTGAGTGTTCCTAAAGTATCAAACATATCTGTTACTAAAAAAGTAATGATCACAGGAAGAAGAGCTAAACTTAAGGCACTTGCAATATCAAGTTCAAAGAAGATTGGAGCGATAGAATCTGGCATCCCAACTATCCCTTTTGGAAGCTCTCCAATTCCAAAGATCCATCCAATGATCGCTGTAGTTAAAATAGCAATAATAAAAGCTCCTTTTACTCTAAATGTAAATAAAACTAGAGCAATAAAAAGCCCAGAGATCCCAAGTAAAACATTTGGCTCACTTAAATTTCCAAGAGTCACTAAAGTAGCTTTACTATCACTAATCACTCCCATTTGATTTAATCCAATAAAGGCAATAAAAGCTCCAATACCAGCACTAATAGCCCGTCGTAGATCAACGGGAATTGAGGTCATTAGCCACACTCTAAACTGGGTAAAAGAGAGTATCACAAAGATAATACCACTTAAAAATACTATCCCTAAAGCTGTCTGCCAAGCAATCCCCATCCCAAGAACTAGTCCGTAGGAGAAATACGCGTTTAATCCCATCCCCACACTCATAGCAATTGGTGTATTTGACCAAAGACCATTTAAAATAGTCGCTAAGATCGTGATAAGTGCTGTTGCTGTGATCACTGCTCCCATTGGAAGTCCAGCATCACTTAAGATAAGGCCGTTTACTGGAACAATATATATCATTGTTAAAAATGTTGTAAATCCAGCTAAAAATTCTGTCTTTACACTTGTCCCATGCTCTTGTATTTTAAAACGGCTTAACATTTTTTATCCTTTTAGTTTTATGCTAATACTTTATCTAAATGTTCAAATACTTGTCTATTTTGTTCAACTGTCCCTATTGTGATTCTAATTGCATTGAATCCATAACTTGTCATATCTCTTACAATAACCCCAACTTCCAGAAGTTTTTGTGCTATCTCTTTTGAACTATATCCATCAAGATAGATCGTAATAAAGTTCGTATATGATGGAATATATCTAAACCCTTTTTTTGTAGCATACTCTTCATAAGATCCCATCTGCTTAAAGTTTTTCTCAATACAATCAGCTACAAAGTCTTCATTTTTCATCGCTTCAATTGCTGCAACTAAAGATAATGTGGTGATATTAAAAGGTGGTCGAAGCTTGTGAAGTGTTTGGATGATCTCTTCATTTGCTATACCATATCCTACTCTCATTCCTCCAAGTGCATATGCTTTTGAGAAAGTCCCTAGATAGATCGTATTTGGATACTTAGCTATTACATCATTTGGGTTGATCTCTTTTTTACCATCTTTATATTTTGCATACTCTTGATACGCTCCATCAAGAACTACTAAGGTATTTGGATCAACTTCATCTAAAAACTTATAGACATCTTTAGTATCCAAACACTCTCCTAATGGATTATTTGGAAGACAAAGGAAAATAATATCTGCACCCTCTTTTTGATAAATCTCTCTAAACTCATCAAGATTATGTTCATCACTTGGAGTTTTTAAAATCGTTGCTCCAGTTTGTTTTGCATAGATCTCATACATAGCAAAAGTTGTTTTTGCCATTAATACTTTTGAGTTACTATCACATTTTGCATGGACACAAAATTCAATCACTTGATCTGATCCCGATCCAATTACTATATTAGAACTTATCACTCCATATTTTGTTGCTAAAGCATCTTTTAGTTCATACATAGAATCATCTGGATATACATACGCATTACATGCTTTTCTTTGCAAAATATCTACTACTTCTGGAGCTACACCATATGGGTTTTCATTTGATGCAAGCTTGATGATCTTTTTTGGATCTACACCATACTCTCTTACTACTAACTCTATTGGCTTTCCTGCTTCATAGGTTTGAACATTATCTAAAACACTTTTATATGTCATCTGCTTCCCTTACATAACTTCCTAAAAATTTAATACTATCCTCATGTTTTGCAAAAACCTCTGCCACATGAGCATCACTTTTATGCCCATTAAAATCGATAAAAAATGTTGATATTCCTCCAACAATATGAGATTTTATCTTTGTAAGATTTATCCCTGCTTTATCAAAATCATCCAAAAATCGAACTAAAGATCCATGTTCATTTGGAAGTTGTACTAAAATAGAGGTTTTATCATCTCCACTAGCCCCATTATCAAAATCACTTACGATTAAAAATCGTGTTCTATTATTCCCTTTATCCTCAATATTTTCAAAAAGTATCGGAAGATTATACATCTTTGCACCTATATGGGAACAAATCGCTGCAGAGTTTTCCTCTTCCATTGCTAGTTTTGCTGCTTTTGCTGTACTCTCAATTGGGATCAATTCAATCTCATCAAGCCCAAGATCTTCTAAAAACTTATGGCACTGTTCAAACGCTATATCTTTTGAATAGATCTTTTTTATATCTTTTACTTTATCACATCTCGTTGCTAAACAATGGTGGATATCTACCATCACTTCAGCAATGATCTTTAGATCATACTCACTTAAACAAGTGATCGTATCACTTACTATTCCATTGGAGCTATTTTCAATTGGTATCACACCAAACTTCGCTTTTTTATTGGCTACTTCTCTAAATACACCTGTAATAGAAGCGATAGGAAGATACGCACTCATGGTACCAAATCTACTCTCTGCTGCTTGATGAGTAAAACTCCCCTCTGGTCCTAGATAGGCTATATTTTCTGGAAGTTCTAAGTTTCTACTTATTGCAAACACTTCTAAAAAAAGTGCTTCTATTGCTGCACGATTAAGAGGTCCCTCATTATTTCTTTCTAATCTATCAAGAATAGACTTTTCGCGTTCAGGTCTATAGATCGCTCCACCACTTTTCTCTTTTACTTTTCCAACCTCAGCAACGATTTGCATCCGTTGATTTAAAAGTTGTAAAAGTTGATCATCTATTGAATCAAGTTGATCTCGTAATTTATTTAATTCTTTTGCTTCATCTATCATTTTACAATTATACTCCAGCTATACTTTTAAAATTTTTTTGTTTTTGCATCTTCAACAATTGTTGTGGCAATAGTACTTGTCTCACTCGCAATGGCATTAGCATCTTTGATCATTCTAGCACTCTCTTGCGTACTTTTTTCTATCCCATTGATTTGTATATTGATCTCTTCTATTCCTCTTTGTTGCTCTTGCGTTGCATTTGATACGTTTTTTATAAGTTCTATTGTTGAAGTGATATTTTCATTTAAAGCATTATATCCACTAATCATATTTCCCGATATATTTTTTCCCTCATCAGTTTTTACTATGGCACTTTCTACTAGATCTTTAATATCTTTTGCTGCTTCAGCACTCTTATTTGCAAGATTTCGAACCTCTCCTGCTACTACTGCAAACCCTTTACCTGCTTCTCCTGCAGTTGCAGCTTCAACTGCTGCATTAAGACTTAGAATATTTGTTTGAAATGCTATTTGATCAATGATCGTAATAGCTTCATTAATAGCTTTTACTTTTTCGGCGATCTCTTCCATCTCTTTGGTTGTCTGAGTTGCTAGATTTTGACCAACCTCCACTGATTCTGTTACTTTATTGGCATAATTTGCCATCTGTTTTGCGTTTTGACTTGTTTCTCTAATCTTTTCAGTGATCTTATTAAGCTCAGTTGAACTTGTATTTAAAGTATCTGATTGAACTAAAACAGTTTGCTCTATTTGTGAAACAAGATTATCTAAAGAAACAGCATCATTATAGAGTTTTGTTCCATTTTCTAAACTATCTTTTGAGATTTGTGCTAATCTATCCCCTAGAACATCAACTTTATCAAAGATATCTTTTAATGTACCCGTTGTATTTCCTTTTGAATTGATCCTTTTAGTGTAATCGTCATGATCATAAGCGTTTAGTACGTTTGCTATTCTCTCAATATTATATCCCACTGCACTAAGAAGTTCATTGACAATATCTCTTAACTCATTGATCTCTGGATTATGTGCTAATGAATCAATTTTAAGGTCATAGTTTCCAAAAGATGCTTTTTTACAGATCTCTTTTGCATCACTTATAACCTTTTCATCTTTTTCTACACCTTTAACTGTAGCATCAATGTTTTTATTTACCGAATCAACTAGCTCTCCAATTTCATCATGACTATATCCATCAATATGCTCCACATTTTTAGCTTCTTTATTGATAAATTTAAAAAATAGCTCCAATCCTCTTTGGAATACATCTATTGGTTTTGTAGCTTTTCTAATAAGTATTGTCATAAAAATAGTAATAAAAATCAGAACAATTACTGCTTGAATCACTAGATTTCTTACAGTACTATTGATAATTGTATCAGACTCTTCAAGGTTAAACGTAAGAACCATCACCCCAATGACATCACCTTTTTGTTGATTTACATGACAATATATACACTCATCTGTAGCAATCATGGGTCGAAGAGATCTTATAGTATGTTTTCCATCATCATAGTTTTCTAAAATTATCTCCTCTTTAGAAGCAAAAACTTTTAGAGTTTCAGGATCTGTTGTAAACGAGAGTTGGGGAGAAAAAAGCTCTATCATCTTTTCACTTCTTGCTACTACAAACTTTTCAAGCCCCTCAATATTTTCTCTACTTTTTCGTTCAGCATCTTCTATAATTGTAGAATCCCCAGTATTCATTGCTGTTCGAAGATTTAAGAAAATAGAATCAGTTAATTGGTGTAAGGAGTTTTTCGCATTATTCTTCGCAAGATCATCCATTTTATAAGCTGATGTAAAAACAGAGATCAAGTTACTCAATACTAAAATAAGTATTGTAGGAAGGATAATCTTTGTTCTGATTCTTATATTATCAATTAACGATTTTACATACATTCTTTAAATCCTTTTTAATTATAAAAACTCTACCTCATTTGCAATTTGATCTTCAAAAGTTTCTCTTCTTCTAATCAATCTATCACTTCCATTTTCATAAGCAATCTCAGCTACTTTATTTCTAGTATTATAGTTACTAGCCATTGTAAAGCCATATGCTCCACTACTATAAATAGCCATAAGGTCATTATGTTCTGTCATAGGTAGTTCTATATCTTTGGCAAAAAAATCACCACTTTCACATACTGGTCCTACTACATTACAAGAGCTCACCTCTTCACTTTTATCGATCACTTCTACTTTGTGATACGCATTATATAAAGTTGGTCGTAAAAGATCATTCATCGCTCCATCTACAATTACAAACCGTTTATCACCATTAACCTTTTCATATAAAACTTTTGTAACAAATACTCCACTATTTCCTACAATAAATCTTCCTGGCTCACATACAACCGTAATATCTAGACCATGTAATGCATCTAGGATTGTTTGTGCATACTGGTAAGTATCTATAAGAACTTCATCTTTATAAACGATTCCAAGTCCACCACCTACATCAAAAAACTTCAGCTCTATATCAAGTGCAGCTTTAATATTTCTTACAAGATCTGCAACTATATTTACTGCTTCTTTAATTGGAGAAAGTTCTGTAAGTTGGCTTCCTATATGGCAGTGGATACCTATAGGATCAAGGTATGCGCTTTTTTTCGCCTTAATATACATCCGTTTTGCAGTATCTATATCCACACCAAACTTATTCTCATGAAGTCCTGTTGAGATATATGGATGGGTTTTTGGATCTACATTTGGATTTACCCTAATGGAGATTCTTGCCTCTTTTTTTAAAGCTTCTGCCATAAGCTCTACTCGTACAAGCTCCGCATCACTTTCCACATTGATCATTAAAATATCAAGCTCCAAAGCTTCTGTTATCTCAGCATCAGTTTTTCCTACTCCACTAAAGATAATCTTATATTTAGGAATACCAGATTTTAAAGCGCGTTTCACTTCTCCAATACTTACACAGTCTGCTCCACTTCCTTGATCCCCTAAATGTTTTATAACACTAAGATTAGAATTTGCTTTTACTGCATACGATATTAAAGACTTTCTTGCTTTAAATGCTTCTTTTAGTTCATTATATTGCTTTGAAATATGATCAAAGTCATACACATAATACGGTGTTTGATATTTTTTTGCTAACTCTTTAAAATTTATTGCCATTTATATCTTCTCTTTTAAAATTAAAATAGGAGATATAATAGCTAAAGTTTTGTAATGATTTAATTAATGGTATTTTTTTAAGATAGCATTATAAACACTATGATACTGAAGTGGATCTACTGTTGTATTGTAAAGTCTCATGGCATAATGAAGATGAGGGCCAGTAACTCGTCCAGTTTTCCCAGATTTTCCTATATAGTCTCCCTTTTTTACCTCTTGACCTTCTTTAACAGCAATCTTATTCATATGAGAATAATAGCTATATGCTCCTCTTCCATGATCAATATACACTACACGTCCCAAATAAAAACGATCCATGGTAAGTACTACTTTCCCATTATTTGATGCATAAATGTCACTTCCTACTCCAGCTCTAAAATCTGTCCCAGTATGATAACTTCTAGCTTTTCCATTATAGATCCGTGCATTTCCAAAATCACTAGTTATGCTACTTGGCATTGGGTTTTCAAATGGTACATCATTGGTTAGATCATATGGAGTAATCTTTGAATACACTTTTGCATATACTTGATTGTACTCTTTTTTTGTTCGGGTTTTATTTTTTTCAGAGAGTGTAACTTTTCCTTTGGCTACTTTTATGATCTCATTCTTTTTATAGTTTCCATCTACTATATTAATAGTTTTATTCTCTTTTTGAAGTGTATTGTTTTCTAAAAAAGTAACCGTTACATCGTATTGTTTTAAAGGAGTATGATAATCAACAGGCAAGAATACTTCATATTTTTTAGTATCTCCACCAATTGTAAACATCTGATAGGTTTTATCTAAAAAGATCACATTTGGAGCCTGAGCCATTTTCTCATCACTTTGAAAAATAACAGCAAAGGTGGTACCATGCTTTACATTTTCATGTGAAAGAGATATAGTAACTTTAGCGAAAAGAAAAGTTGAAAAGAGAAATAAGAAAAATATTTTTTTCATACTAAGATAATAAGCTTAGGTAAAAAGTAAATTACTTTTCACCATTCCAAGCAATCTTAGGCTTTCCATTTTCATCGAACTCAACTGCAGGCATCCCCATGATATTAAATCCACAATCCACATAATGGATCTCTCCAGTTACTGCTGAACTTAGATCAGACAATAGATACATTCCTGAATTCCCAACTTCATGAATAGTAACATTTTTCTTTAAAGGAGCATGTGCTTCATTCCATTTTAACATAAATCTAAAATCACCAATTCCAGCAGCTGCTAATGTTTTAATAGGACCTGCACTAATTGCATTTACTCTAATTCCATCTTTCCCAAGATCTTCTGCTAAATATTTAGTTGTCATCTCTAAAGCTGCTTTTGCTACGCCCATAAGATTATAATTTGGAATATATTTTGCTCCACCATAATATGTAAGGGTAAGTACTGAACAGTTATTACTCATCAATGGCTGTAGCTCTCTTGTAATTTCAATCAGTGAATATACTGAGATATCCATAGCGATATCAAAAGCCTCTTTTGAGATATCCATAAATCTACCACTTAACCCCTCTTTTGGGGCAAAAGCAATTGAGTGTACAACAAAATCTATTTGTCCTAGATCTTTTTCTAATGACTCTTTTAAAGCTTTGATCTCTTCAGGGTTACTTACATCGCATGGATACACAAGCTCACCACTTCCAAACTCTTCAGCAATTGGAACAACTCTTTTTTTCAAAGAATCATTCAAATAAGTAAATGCAATTTGTGCCCCTTGATCAGCACACGCTTTTGCGATCCCATATGCAATAGATTTATTATTTGCAACACCTAAAATTACACCTTTTTTTCCATTCATTAGCATTGTATATATTCTCCTTATTTTTTGCTAGTAATTTCAATCATTTGTTTAAAGCTTTCCACATCCCATGAAGAGGTTCCAATTAAACTTCCGTCAACTGTTTTAATATCTAATATTTCATCTAAATTTGATGGTTTAACACTTCCCCCATAAAGAATCGGTGCACTTATCTTTTCTTTTAAAGCATTATGGATAGTTGAGATATCTTCTACAGTGGCTACTACTCCTGTCCCAATTGCCCAAACTGGTTCATATGCAATAATAAGATTTTCATAATTGATATCTATCCCCTCAAGCTGTTCAAAACAATACTCTAAAGTTTTTTCAACTCCAAGCTCTTTTACTTCAAGCTTTTCACCAATACAATAGATAATCTTATATCCAAGCTCTTTATAAAAATTGAATTTGTCTATACAACTTTTTTGAGACTCCCCTAAGACGTGTCGTCTTTCACTATGACCAATGAGAATAGTTTTAATATTGAATTCATCAAGTTGTTCAGTTCCTAGTTCACCTGTATATGAACCGTTTTTTATAGGATAGGCATTTTGTACCCCTATAGAAAGGTTTGAGGATAGATCAAACTGGTCTAAAGCTGAACTTGTAGGAAAAATATAAACTTCATTGTCTATATTTTTATTCTGTAAAAAACTATTAACTTCTTCAACAAAAGCTTTTGTTGAAGTTCGAGTATGATTTGTCTTAAAATTACTTGCAATAATCTTCATGGCGTGAAATCCTTTCTAATTTGAAAGGTATTCTACCATAAAGTTATGAAAAAGAGTTTTATTACAAACTACTCTTTAATCTCTTTTAAAATTGTTTCTACTTGTTTTTGTGCTTTTAATAAAACATCTATTGACTCTTTATCTTCTAAGGCTAAAGAAGAGATCCAGTTATATACATTTGGATACGCCACATGTAGTATATCACTATCTTTCTTTTTATACATAGAGATTGAACATGGTGCAAAAGCTCCAGCTTCTGGTCGTATCTTTGCAACTGTATAGATCACAGGGAGTTTACAAATAGATTCAGAGAAGAAAATATCAAACTCTTTATTTCCCATTTTATTAAGATAATAATTAATATCTGTAAATCCTGCTTGTACAAATCCTTGTACTTCTAGTTTTGCATCAAAATCTTCTGTTAAATAATCACTCTCATCTTCCCAATTTTCAGGATCAAGTTTATAGATAGTTTTAGTTGTAAGCTTTTTATCAGTCTTTGCTATATCATACTCTATCGCTTCATACTCCCCTTTTGGCAGAGCTTCAGCCAAAGCTTTTTTTACTTTCATACCTAAAGCTTTAAATGTAGGATTTGAGGAAGGGATATCAATGATCTTTGACATAGCATCTGTAGTTAAAAAAGCTACATGGATCCTATTTTCCCCTTTTCTTGTATATATTGACATACTCATAGGGGTAAATAATCCAATTTGTGGATACTCTTTTACTAATTCAAAAACCGACTTTGTGTGAAAAATAGTAAGTAAATTATAGGTTTCAAACTCTGTTGTTTTAAACTGTTTGATAAAAGGATCAGTCATATCCCGATTATCAGCTATAAAAAACCCACTTTTTTTAAATACCTCTTCTATGGTTTTAGGGGTCACTTGATGATTCTCATTTTCTTGAGAGATTATATTTACATCATATGCAAATAAACCATTAAAACATAATAACAAAATAAGATATACTTTGTTCATAACTGCTCCTTTAAATATAACTTTTTCTTAACTATAGAGTAGTTTTACTTCAAAGTATCTTAATAAGTTTTTATTATACTTATAATTTTTATAATGT
>CBETOJ010000010.1:0-13013 GCA_965537725.1 uncultured Campylobacterales bacterium
ACAGATGAAAATACAAACCAAACTATCGACTTTTGCTACTCATATTTTAGAAGTGATCTAGCAAAGATCGCAGTTGATTATAAGGAATATAAACATGATTAATATGAAAAAAGTAACCCTTGGGTATAAAAAAGAGAAGATTTTAAAAAATGCAGATTTAAAAGTAAAAGGTGGAGAGTTTGTAGGGATCATTGGTTCAAGTGGTGCGGGGAAGTCAACACTTTTAATGTCTGTAGTTGGTGGAATCAAAGTGTTTGATGGAGAGTTTGAAGTACTTGGTTTTGATATGGATAATATAAAGAAAAAACACCTTGTCAAACTAAGAGAACAAGTAGGAATTATCTTTCAAGGGTATAACTTAGTAGATAGATTAAGTGTACTTGATAACGTGGTAAGTGGGATGCTAAAAGATATTCCACTTGCTCGTGCAGTGATCAAGTACTATAAAGATAGAGATCTCGAAAAAGTAAAAGAGTTTATGGACGTAGTCGATATCACAAAGCACTCTTTAAAAAGATGTGATGAGCTTAGTGGTGGACAAAGACAAAGGGTAGCAATTGCAAGAGCACTAGCTAGTAATCCTAAGATCATTTTAGCAGATGAGCCTATCTCTGCACTTGATCAAAAGAGTGCAAAAAAAGTGATGAAGATTTTAGAAAAAGTGAATAAAGAGTATGAAGTAACTATTTTAGCAAACCTTCATCATCTAGAAGTAGCAAGAGAGTATTGCTCAAGAATCATTGGGGTCAATAATGGAAAGATTGTATTTGATGGAACTCCAAGTGAACTAACAGAAGAGATAATTGAAAAAATCTATGAGAGTGCAACATCTAAAGATGGGAACGAAGAGGAGTAGTTAACTATTAACATAGCTCTTGCTTGAGTGTTTTGATGAACGATGAAGCAAGAGCTAGTTTCAAAGGCTATCTTGGTGAATCATCTGGTAATGATTTAAACTATTACAATAATAAAAGGGATAAAACAATGAGAAGAACTTTCTTAAAAACATTAGGTGTTACAGCTTTAGTTGCTACATTAGGTGCACAAACATTAAGTGCAAATCCAAAAGCTTGGCCAAAAGAGGTGACTTTTGGTGTAATCCCAGTTGCTGGAGCTACTTCAATTAAAGATACATTTGGTGGACTTGCTAAATATTTAGAAAAGCAACTTGGTGTAAAAGTTAAGATGCAAACAGCTAGTGACTATGCTGGTATTATTGCTGCTATGCAGTTTAAAAAAGTTGATATTGCTTACTTTGGACCAAAATCTTATGTAGAAGCTGCAAAAAGAGCTGGAGCTGAGGCAGTTGCAACTGAGGTTGATGCTGAGTCTGGACTTCCAGGATATTACGGAATGATTATTACTAAAAAAGGGAGTGGTCTTAAAACTTTAGAAGATATCAAAGGGAAAAAGTGGGCATTTACTTCATCTCACTCAACTTCAGGAACTTTAGTACCAACAGTTATGTTCTCTAAAAAAGGGATCGATCCACAAAAATATTTCTCAAAAGTACTTTACTCAGGTGGACATGAAACTTCAATTCTTTCAGTTAAAGCTGGAAAAGTAGACGCAGCTTCAACTAATAATTTAGATTATAATAGAGGTCTTGGTAGAAACTGGGATAAAAATGATTTTAATATTATCTGGAAATCAGATATAATCCCAGGATCTCCAATGACAGTTAGAAAAGATCTTCCAACTTCATTTAAAATGGCTGTAAAAGGTGCTTTCCTTTCTTTAAAAGATAAAAAACTTTTAGCACAAATGAAAATTGCTGGATATGTTCCAGGTGATGACTCTTTCTATGATCCAATTAGAGAGTTAATTGAGCTTAAAAAAGCACTAAAAAATAAAAAATAATTTCAAAAAATAAAAGATGTAATAACCGATTTAATATTTAGATCAAAATTAAAAGGACAATACCTTTTTATTTTCTTTTGATTTTGATCTGAATAGATGAGGAGATACAAAATGCAAATAGAAGAGCTAAAAAGAGAATCTACGCCATTTAAACTATTTAATATGGTTTTAATCGGTGTATTTTTACTAATAATGGCACAAAGTTGGGTCGATACCGAGATGAGTTTTGCTGGGCTTATTGATGGTTGGGGACATATGGTTGATTATATAGGTGGAAATCCTGAGATTGAGGGAAGTTCATATTTCCCACCAGTTCTTAATAAAGACGATATGGTGGTTTATTTTTGGGCAATGGTTGAGACAGTGCAAATGGCGATCATCGCACTTGTGATCTCAGTGATCTTAGCTGTTCCCTTATCGTATATCACTTCAAGAAATATTTTAGAGATCTTAGTTCCTGGAAAAAGCTGGTTTCATATTGCTTTGAAAAAAATATTATACGGGGTTGGAACTACCTTAGCAAATATCTTTAGATCTGTAAATGAACTTGTTTGGGCACTTATTTTTGTAAGTGCAGTTGGACTTGGACCCATGGCTGGAATCTTAGCTCTTGGTATCCATACAGCAGGAGTACTAAGTAAGTTACTTAGTGAAGGAAATGAAGCGATTGATCCAGGACCAGTAGAGGCGCTTACAAATAGTGGAGCAGGGTTTATTAAGATCTTAGCGTATGCAGTGGTTCCTCAAACTATGCCACACTTTATCTCTATGGTTCTATATAGATTTGAATCTGATGTACGATCAGCTTCGATCCTAGGATTTGTTGGGGCTGGTGGAATTGGGTTTTATCTATTTGATAAGCTTCGAGGATTTGAAAATGGACATGTATGTACGATCCTGATCTTTATTATTATCACGGTGTGGTTACTTGATAAATTAAGTGCAACTATTAGAAAAAGGTTTATATAAAAAATGCAAAGAGAAGAGATAAATTTTGTTTTTCAACATGTGGAGTTTGAAGAGCTTGAAAAGCTTTATAAAAAGATAGATGAACAAGTAGGGGTAAGTATAGTCAATCAACCTACAAGCCAAACACTTTTGGTTCCTATAAAGGATCCAATTAGTGGTGGGGAGTTTTATGCAGGGGAAGCCTTAGTAACCTCTTGTATTGTAAAAGTTGATAAAGAGCAAGGTTGGGCAATGGTACAAGATGATAATGAGCTTTTATCTTTATATATTGCTGCAATCGATGCTGTTTTTGAATCAGGAGAGTTTAAAAGTGACATTGAAAACTTGTATATACAAGCTAAGCAAAAACTTGAACTTCAAAGCAAACAATTAAACCAAAAAGTAAACTCTACACGAGTTAGCTTTGATCTTATGTAGGTAAAACATGAACAGTATAGATATAGAAAAAAACAATAGAGAAACTTTTAGAACACTCCTTAATACTTTATCAATGCCAGGAAGTGTTGAGAGTGTAGGGCAACTTTTTGATTCATATACTTTATCTGTTGCTAGTGTATTGCTTTATTCTGAAGTAAGTTATCACAACTTAAGTGGTGAAGATTTTACTCTAATAGATGCGATTACTAATGCAAAAAAAGAAGAGCTTGAAAATGTGGATTATCTTTTTTGTAACTCTTTAGATGGGGTATTAGAAAAACTTAAAAAAGGAACTTATCTAAGTCCAGAAAACTCTGCAACAATAATTTGTCTAGTAGATTCTTTTAAAGGGATAAATCTTCTTTTAAAAGGTCCTGGAATTGATGGGGAGAAAAAAGAGGAGTATCCAGTGAATCAAACTTTTATCAATGAGTTTAATAAAAATAATAAAAGCTATCCTCTAGGAAATGAGCTTTATTTTTTAAATACAACGACAGGTGAGATTAAAGCTCTTAGTCGTACAACGAAATTGGAGGTGGCATAATGGGTTATGTTGCTATAAAAGGTGGTGAAGAAGCTATTGAGAACTCTTTATCTTTTTACCATGAAAATATCCAAAAAGCTGAAAAACTCCAAACAGAAGAGATAACAGAGGGCTTACGATATGCAGTAGATAAAGTGATGAGTGAAGGATCACTTTATAGTAAAAAGCTTGCAGCAATTGCCATAAAAAAAAGTGCAGGGGATCTTCTCAATGGTGCTTTTTTTCTAAGAGCTCATAGAAGTACTTGTCAAAGGATAGGAATCGCTAAAACTATTGATATAGAGAAGATGAGACTGATTCGAAGAATATCTTCTGCTTTTAAAGATATCAATGGGGGACAAGTATTAGGACCTTCAAATGATTATGAAGTAAAGCTTATTTTAGAAAAAAAAGCAAAAGAGAAAAATTGGCAGCAGTTTAGTGACAAAGAGAATATTTTACCAAGTGCCTTAGCTCCACTTCGAGAAAAGAACTTAGTCAAAACTCTAGAAGCGGATTTTGAGATAGCAGATATCACAAGAGTGTTTCCAGAAGCTCCCTATCCAAGAAGTGCAGTGATGCAGGTTCTTAGTCGAGGGGAAGCTGGAAGTATGCTTGGTTTTGCTTATACTTCTATAAGAGGATATGGGGATGTACATCCTACTATTGGAGATCTAAGACTTGGGATCAGTGATCTTAACTTTACCCATCCCTTTACAAAAAAAGAGGTAAAAGTAGGAGAGCTTGAACTTACAGCCTGTGAGAGTGCAGGGATGTTTGAAAAACAAGACAATGGTGAAGTACAGCTTACCACTGGGCTTGGGTTTTGTTTTGGCTTTAATGAGACAAAAGCTATTAGTATGAGTATCTTGGATCTCTCTTTATATAATGCCAAACATAGTGTTGGAGAAGTTGAGTTTGCAAGTAGTTTTGAGATGATGGTACATCATATAGATGGAGTAGATTCTATGGGCTTTACCAATCACTTTAAACTCCCTCACTATGTCACCTTCCAAGCTGATCTGCAAGTATTTGCAAATGCAGCAAAATTTGCAAAGGATAACAAATGAGATACGCTTTTTTAGATGAAGATGCAAAAAAAGAGATAAGAAGAGCTACCCTTAAAGCTGTAGCGATCCCTGGATATATAGTTTCCTTTGCAAGTCGTGAGATGCCTATTGCTAGAGGTTGGGGAACTGGTGGATTACAAGTAACCTTATCACTAATAAAAGAGGATGATGTACTAAAAGTGATCGATCAAGGGTGTGATGGAAGTGTAAATGCTGTAAATATGAGAAACTTTATCACTTCAGTAACTGAAAATGAGACAACTATAGATACCACAAAAGCGACACTGATTCAAACACGACATAGAATTCCTGAAGAGGAGTTAAAGCAGGGACAAACACTTATCTTTCAAGTTCCTATGCCTGATATCTTAGAAACAGTAGAGCCTGATACTTTTAAAGCAAAGGTGATGCATGCCAATGCTGATTATTCAAAACTATGGGTACTTTTATATGAAGATACTTCGATGTTTGGAGATAGTAGAATCGCTAGTAGATATCCAGTGATGGTAGAAAATAGGTATGCCATGGATCCAAGTCCAATCCCAAAATATGATACTCCAAAACTAGGAAACTTAAAAGCTTTACAACTTTTTGGTGCAGGGAGAGAAAAAAAGATCTATGCAATACCACCATATACAAAAGTGGAGCCTTTAAAGTTTGAAGATAGAAAGTTTCAAGTGGAAAAATTTGAAGATAAAGTATGCGAACGGTGTGGAAATAGCGGAGTATATTTTGATGAAGTGTATGATGATGTGGGGAATACTCACTATTATTGTAGTGATACCTCATACTGTGACAAGATGTTAGAGAAAAAGGTGAAGTGATGGTTTTAGAGATAGAAAACTTATCAAAAGTATTTGGAAGTGGTTGTCCAAAGTGTTATGAAGATACAGGAGCAGATCTAAACTCCTCTATCTGTCCACACTGTCATAGTGTAGTGGGGGTTAATCAAGTAAATCTTGAACTTGAACGTGGTGAAGTTCTTGGAATCGTAGGGGAGAGTGGAAGTGGAAAATCAACTCTGCTTCAACTCATTTACCAAGATCAAAAAGCTACAAGTGGAAATGTATATATAGAAAAGTTCGTAGATGATGAGGGAAAAAGTAAAAATATCTTAGAGTGTGATCTAAACGAACTTAACTACTTACGAAATAAGCTGATCTCTATGATCTATCAAAACCCTAGACTTGGACTTAACTATAGATTTAGTGCAGGGGGAAATATCGCTGAAAAAGTTATAGGAAGTGGAAATAAGCTATATGATGAGATTAGATCTAGAGCGGAGTTTTTTTTAGAAAAGACAGAAATACCAGTAAGTAGAATAGATAACTACCCAGATACTTTTAGTGGTGGACAACAACAACGTATCCAGATATCAAAAGCCTTATCATCAAATCCTGAGCTTTTACTTTTAGATGAACCAACCACTGGTCTTGATCTCTCAGTTCAAGCAAGAATACTTGATCTTATTAAAGTATTACAAAAAGAGATAGGGTTTTCTATGGTGATAGTATCACATGATCTAGGTGTAATAAAACACTTAACCGATATCACGGTGGTGATGAAAAATGGACAGATAGTTGAAAAAGGGTTGACTGATCAGATACTTGAAGATCCACAGCATCCATATACTCAATTACTTGTATCAAGTGTACTATAAAGGAAAATGATGGAAAAGTTAATAGTAAAAAACCTTTCAAAAGAGTTTACAGTACACACTAGAGGTGGTTTGAAGATCAATGGATATGAGAATATCAACTTTGAACTTGAATGTGGAGAATTTCTTTCTTTATTTGGATCAAGTGGATTAGGAAAGTCTTCAGTTTTAAAAGCCTTATATAGAACCTATACTACCACAGGTGGAGAGATCATCTTTACAAGAAAAGATGGAAGCTCTATAGATATAGCTAATGCAAGTGAGAGTGAGATCCTTGGACTTCGAAAAAGCTCTATTGGATATGTATCACAGTTCTTACAAGTTCTTCCAAGAATTAGTGCAGTAGATATAGTAGCTCAGCCTTTAATAGAAAAAGGGGAGAGTGAAGAGATAGCGCAGACAAAAGCAAAAGAGATGTTAAGTTTTTTAAATATCAAAGAGGAGCTTTTTGATATCTCGCCACTTACTTTTAGTGGTGGTGAGCAACAGCGTGTAAATATAGCTAAAGGGATCATCGCTCCAAAGTCGCTACTCTTACTTGATGAGCCTACAGCCTCACTTGATAAAACAAATACAAATAAGGTGATTGATAAGCTATTGGAGATTAAAAAAGAGGGTGTAAGTATGGTAGGGATCTTCCATGATCTTGATTGTATGAAAAGAATAAGTGATAAAGTTTATGATATGAAGGAAAAGAAGTATGCAGACAATTATTAGAAGTACCAATGTACTGATTGATGGGAAGTTTCAAAGTGCTGATGTGGTGATACAAGGTGCGATCATCACTGCAGTAACTCCATATAGATCTGTTGATGTGGCTATTGATCTTGGAGATAGAAGAATAGTTCCAGGATTTGTTGATCTTCATGGGGATGCAATAGAAAAAGAGCTAGAACCACGTCCAGGGGCAAGATTTCCTACCTCGATGGCAGTAGTTGAGCTTGATAAAAAGCTTTCTATGGCAGGGGTGACTACTATGTATCATGCTATTGGGTTTAATGATGAGGAACTTAGTAAAGGAAGAGGAACTGAGCAATCACGTGATCTAATAGAAGAGATATATGAAGCAAATAAAAAACATCTAGGTGTAGATAACCTTGTACATGCAAGATTTGAGATCACTAGTGAAACTTCTCTTCCTACAATTAAAAAACTAATAGAAGAGAAAAAAGTAGATATGCTCTCTATCATGGATCATAGTCCAGGGCAAGGTCAGTTTAAGACATTAGAGTCTTGGAAGAAGTATCATCTCTCTGCGTATGATTTTGATGAAGAAAATGTTGAAGAGTATTTAGCGAAAAAAACATCAAAAGATAAAGTGGGTATTGTAGAAGATCTTGTAGATTTTGGATTAAAAAATAATATTCCAGTTTTAAGTCATGATGATGATTGTGAAGAGAAGCTCAATACCCTGAAAAGCCTTGGAGTAACTTTTGCAGAGTTTCCTTTAAGTGTTGAGGTAGCAAAAAAAGCTAAGCAGATGAATATAAGTACAGGGATGGGAGCACCAAATGTGGTTAGAGGTGGATCTCAGAGTGGAAATATTGCTGCTAAAGAGCTTGTAAAAGAGGGGGTATGTGATTATCTCTGTAGTGATTATCACCCTGCTTCACTTCTTATGAGTCCATATAGATTAAAAGAGGATGTTTCACTTCCACTTGAAGAGGGGTTTGCTATGATCAGCTCAACTCCTGCTAAACTTGCTGGACTAGATGATAGAGGAGAAATTGCAGAGGGAAAAAAAGCTGATATTATTATCATAGATGAATCACATTTTCCAAAAGTGGTACTTACTTTTAAAGATGGGGAAGTAGTTTATAATGGAATAAGAGGGTTTAATATCTAATGTATACTATAAAAGAACACAATGTTCCAAAGAAAAAAATACTGAGTAAAGATAAGCCATATATTGCAGATAACTGCCTTATCAAAGATAGCTCTTTTGGAGCCTATGTGGAGATAGGTGAGGGGAATAATATCCAAGAGAGTAGTATAGATGATTATAGTTATACGACGGAGAATTGTCAGATTATCTATTCTACTATCGGTAAGTTTGTTAATATCGCTTCATATGTAAGGATAAACCCAAGCCCACACCCTATGCACTGGGCATCACAACATCATATGTTATATAGAAAAGAGATGTTTGGCTTTGGTGAAGATGATACAAGTTTTTTTGATTGGAGACGAGAGAAAAAAGCTATTATAGGACATGATGTATGGCTTGGGCATAATGTCACAGTTATGGGGGGAGTAACTATTGGAAATGGAGCAGTTATTGGAAGTGGTGCAATAGTGACTAAAGATATCCCACCATACGCTATAGCAGTTGGAAATCCAGCTATGATCATACGATATAGATTTGATTCACAGAGCATTGATAAATTAGAAAAGATACAGTGGTGGAATTGGGAACATAAGAAGCTTAAAGCAGTGCTGAACGATTTTAAAGATATCGATACCTTTTTAGCAAAGTATGGTGAGTAAGATGAAAAAAATAGTTTTGATCGTAGGAGCGAGTGGAGTGGGAAAAGATTCTCTTCTTAGAAGTATCAAAGATAAAGTAGATGCAAACTTTATCCAAAGATATATCACAAGAGTTCCTGATACAAATGAAGCAAATTTTTATATCGATAAAGATGCCTTTTTAGCTTTAAAAGAGAAAAACTATTTTATCTCATCATGGGAAGCTCATGGAAACTATTATGGGATAGCAAAAGATCATATAAAAGAGGGGCTAAATATCATCTCTATCTCACGAGGAGCTGTAGAGGATTTTGAGAAAGTTTTTGATGAGGTGATCACTATAAATATAACTTTACCAAAAGAGTTACTTTTATTACGACTTCATAGTAGAGGAAGAGAATCTATGGAAGAGATTATAAAAAGGGTTGAGAGGGCTTCTAAAGAAGTAGTTGCTAAAAATTTAATAGAGTTTGATAATTCTGATACTTTAGAGTTATCAGGGCAAAGATTTATCCATTTAATAGACAGAATAAAAGATGAAAAATAAATTTAGAGTAGCCACCTTTAACCTTTGGAAAGATTGTGGAGAGTTTCCAAAAAGAATAGAGAAGATCGCTCCTTATTTAAAAAAAGTTGATTGTATCTGTTTTCAAGAAGATTTTCATAGTGAAAGATTTTGTAGTAGCGATATTATTAATAAAGATCTTAACTTAGAAAAAACAACCTTATCAATTCGTAAAAAAAATAGAAATGGAGTATTAAGTAGCTCCAACCTTACAATACTCTCAAAATATAAATCTACAAATATCGAGACTCTTTATTTTGATAAAAATGGGAAAGATGAAAGGGGTGCTTTAATAGTAGAGTTTGAAATAGATGAAAAACGTTTTTTAGTACTCAATACCCACCTTACAAATCTTGATCATAGACGTAGAATGGAGCAGATCCATACTATTCAAGAGTGTATCAACAAAAAAAATGCAGATATTTTTATCGTATGTGGAGATATGAACTCAGTACCAAACTCTAAAGAGCTTCAATGTATCAAAAAAGAAGGGTTTAGTGACTTTAATCATAGTGCTACTTATGAAGAGGACCTAGTGCTTGATTATATCCTCTCAAAAGCAAAGTTTTCATATCTAGTAAAAAGTAAAATTCTTATAGAAGATCTTAGTGATCATTATTGTTTACAAAATAAGTTTATGTGGTAATGGGAAAGTTTTCACTTCATAAGTTCTTTGTAGAAGGAACGATCAAATCTGTAATAGGACTGGGGATCACTACAACTATAGGGTATGGAACTCTTTTTTACTCTTTTAGTATTATGTCAATGGAGCTTGAAAACTATTTTGGCTGGAGTAAAAGCTTTTTATTTGGGGTATTTTCTTTTGGGCTTTTATTAGGAGGGTTTATCACTCCATATATTGGGAAAAAACTTGATCATTATGGGGTAAGAGTCATTATGAGTATAGGCTCACTTTTAGCTTTTTTAGGACTTCTATTTTTATCTATGGTTGAGACAAAACTTGAATATATCTTCGCTATTATTTTTTTAGAGATCATCTCTACTTTTGTTTTGTATGAAGCTGCTTTTGTAGCATTGTCCCAAATAGCAAAAGAGAAAGCCCGCTTGCCTATGGCACAGATCACTTTAATAGCAGGGTTTGCTTCTACGATCTTTTGGCCCCTTATCACTATAATGCTAGAATATATCTCTTGGCAAGAAGTATATGTGATCTTGGCACTTTTTCATCTGTGTATCGCTTTTCCTTTACACTTTTTTACTATCCCAAAAAATTTAGGAATACTTCAAAAAGAGCTAGAGAGTATAGATGAAAGCAAGCTAGTAGATAATAAAAAACAAAAAAGTATGATCTACATTGGGATCGCTCTTTGTTGTATCGCCTTTCCAATTACAGTAGTTCAAACCCATCTAGTGGGGATATTAGATTCTTTTGGAATCGAAGCAGTGATGGCTGTAACCTTAGGAGCGCTCATTGGTCCAGCTCAAGTGGGAGCTAGGATATTTGAGATGGTATTTGCTAAAAAATTTACTCCAATTGCTTCAGCTATTATCTCTTCAAGTTTACTACTTCTTAGTATGATAGCTCTTTTATTGATAGGATATAGTATGCTCTTAGCAGTTGTTTTTGCACTTTTTTATGGAGCAGGGCAGGGGCTTAATTATATAGCAAGAGGAGCTTTACCTCTATATATCTTAGGAGCAAAGAATTATGGGAAAAATAGTGGAGTATTAAATCTTTATATAAAAATTGTGATAGCATTAGCTCCATTTTCCTTTGCGTATCTTTTTGATAGTTTTGGTAATATTATCTCAATAGTGATCTTATTGATTTTTTCACTGATCTCAATTATAACTTTAAACCTTATTCCAAAGGAGAGATATGTTCGAACTTAACTTTTTAGGAACCGCTGATAGTGGAGGAATCCCCTCTCACAATTGTAAATGTGAGATATGTGAAGAGTATAGAGAAAAAGGGATAGTAAATCTCTCCACAAGTGCCTATATAAAGTCTCAAAATGGTGGAATAATCCTTTTAGATGCAGGAGTTGAAAATATCTCAACGATATTTGATGGACAAACCATAAAAGCAGTATTTTTAACTCACTTCCATGCTGATCATGTGATGGGACTAATAAGACTTCGATATAGCAGTGATAGTATAGAGTGTTACCACCCAAAAGATGCACAAGGGTTTAGTGATCTTTTTAAACATAAAAAAGCGATAAAATACCAAGAGAATATCCCTTTTGAAAAGATCAC
Organism: uncultured Campylobacterales bacterium; assembly: GCA_965537725.1. GTDB lineage: Bacteria > Campylobacterota > Campylobacteria > Campylobacterales > Arcobacteraceae > JAIOSF01. The sequence goes on from CBETOJ010000010.1 coordinate 11,748, forward strand.
AGTAAATGGTATCTCATTTACCCCAATCCCTCTAAAACACTCAAAAAACACTACAGGGTACTTAATAGAAGATGAAGATAAAATAGTAGCATATCTTACAGATTGTGCAGGGATAGAAAAAGATTCTATGGAGTTTTTACTCTCAAAAAAAATAGATGAGTGCTATATAGATGGATGTCTAAACCCAGACTTTGATAATGGAAACCATCTTAGCTATGTAGAAGCTAGTGATATATTAGATCAAATAGGGGCGCCAAAATCTTATTTGATACACTCTTGTCATCAGACTTTAGAGTATATTAGGAAACATAATGTGGAGTTAAAGTATAGGTATTTGTAAATTTATATAGTTTATCATCAAAACAATAGTAAAAGTTTTATATACTAAAACATATAACTTTCATAAAGGATCTATGATGTATAAAGCTTTTTTTTCTGTACTAGTTACTGTATTACTTTTTAGTGGATGTAATCATAATGCTGAGCTTGAAAGTGCTAAATTAGATACACGCTCTTCTGAGGCTTATTCTATACATCAAGAGAGTATAGATGATGAGATCTCTTCACTTTTATCAGATGTAGAATCAAGCTATAAAACACTTTTTACACAAGCAATAGAGAATAAGTTAAATGTTTCTGGTACAACTATTTCCGATAAAGCAAAAGAGCTTTTAGTAAATAGTATGCTATATCATTTTAATAGTGATGCAATAAAAGCAATACGAAATCTTATTGGGAAAGAGCTTACTTCTCAATATACATCACTTCATGAAGAGTTAGGACTTACTGATGATAATACAAGTCAAACTCTTGAAGATTCAGATAAAACACAAATAGAAACAATGGTAAGTGATCACTTTGATACACAGATATCACAAGGTGATTTAGAATCTATATTAGAGCCTATTGCAAATCAACTTATTAGTAAGATGTTAGATTCATCTTTAACACTTGATTCTGGTTTATTAGGAGCAGAAGCTACACAAAATGATCTGTTTTCAAATGCTGAAGCAACTAGTGAATTTGATACTTTGATGAAGTCTTTATATGATGACTATGATGGAAGTGAGACTGGAAATAATCATGGTGGGGCACTTGATGGAGGAACATTGTATGGAGATGATAGAGTAACAAATCTTTTTGATGTTGCGTATGTAGAGTCACAATATTATTTTACACTTACAATCAATGAGCCATATTATGATAATGGTAGAACCACTTGCAAATTCACAAAAAAGCTCATAATTTAAGTCTCAAAAAGTCATT
>CBETOJ010000011.1:0-12653 GCA_965537725.1 uncultured Campylobacterales bacterium
GTTATTTGGCGATTATTGTTGATAAAGTACAAAAAAGACGTGATATAGCTATGAGTTGTGCTGATCTTTTATTAGAAAAAGGTATCAAAAAGCTCACAGTTGCTGAAGTTGCAAAGACTGCAGGAGTCTCGAAAGGGAGTATCTATGATTACTTTGAAAATAAAGAGGATATTGTTTTTGAGGTGATTAGAAGTAGTATTCAAGAGTATCATACTGAACTTATGGGAAAAGTTAAGATGGGAAATCGAACTACAAGAGAGAAGATACTTTTTTTATTTGATTTTGTTTTAAATAAAGAGGGTTTATTTGATCAAAAACATAACTTTTACAAAGAGTATATCAGTATTAACTTCAAGTGATAATGAAGAGATGAATAGATTTAATACTGAGTGTTCTGAATTTTTTAAAGATCTTTTAAAATTTTTTATAGAAGAGGGGATTGCAAAAGGGGAATTAATACCAGAAGCTCTTCATCTTATCAATGGCTTAAAAGCAGCAGAGAGGGGTTTTTTATTTTTTAAATGGACTGAGAAAAAAGAGGTGTCTGAAGATTTTAGAATATTTTTAGACACTATTTTTGATCTAATTGAGGTAAAAAAATGATTGGTAAAAAACATGAAAAATTAGTATTTGCATTTGTGATGGCTTTTATTATGAGCTTTATTATGAGTTTTGTAATTACACTTATTAATCTAGGGTTTATAGATGGATTTGTATTACAATGGCTTGAAGCTTGGATCAAAGCTTTTTTTGTGGCTTTTCCTGTGATAACAGTTGTAGCTCCACTTGTGAAAAAAATAGTACATAAAATAATTAAGGACGAAAAATGATGAAAAAAAGTTTAGCATTTGCACTAATGGTTCCATTTTCACTTTTTGGTGAAAATCTTACAGAGCTTATCTCTTTATCAAAAGAGAATAAGATGATAGATGTTTCAAAGAAAACATTAGAGTCTACTATGTTTGAATATGATAGTGTTAAAGCTGGGTATCTACCCAACTTTTCTATTGGTGCAAAATATCAAACAACCAATGAAGAGATAAGTTCTACTCCTGAGAATATGACAAGTTTATATGGAAGCGTAGATTATGTGATTTACGATGGTGGTAAAAGAGAAAATACTTATGATTCTTATGAATCATCTATCCAAAGTGGAACAGAGAGTTTAAATAATGTAAAAAATCAAATCGCACTGCAAGTGATCAATTATTATTATACCTATCTCTCTTTAGTTTCACAAAAAGAAGCAAAGATAAAAGAGTTAGAGCAACTTGATGCACAACAAAAAAGGCTAGAGCGATTCTTAGAAGTGGGAACTGCAACTGAAGATGAAGTACAAAAAATTATTTCACGTGTTGCTATCTCAAATGTTGATCTTCATGAGATCGAATTGAAAATTCAAACTATACTTCATAATCTTGAATATACAGTTGGTAAAACAGTAACCATTGAAAAAGGCTCAAAACTACATGAGTATCTCTCATCTGAACAAAGCTTAAGAGCTGATATTAAAGCTTTAGAGTATCAAATGCAAACCTTGCTTTCAAGTGCAAAAAGTCAAAAAAGTGGATACTATCCAACAATAAGTATAAACGACACATTTTATAGTAATGATCTAGACTATGAAAGTTCACGATATAGTGCAAATTCAACAGACTATGAACAAAATGTCCTTTCTTTAAATCTTTCATGGAATGTATTTAATTTTGGTGCAACTTCTGATGCTTATGATGCAGCATACAAAAAATATTTAGCTTTAAAATCACAATATGAATATGAGAAAAATAAAGCGAGTGTTGATCTAAAACTAAGTATTAAAGCATATGAGATAGCAAAATTAAAAATAGATTCTGCAAAAGCTGGTGTATTAGCAGCTGATAGTGCTTATGATTCGATCAAAGCAAAGTTTCAAAATGGTTTAGTAGATAATATCGCTTATTTAGAAGCTTTAAGTGAGAAGTATTTAGCACAGAGTATTTTAAATGCAGCGGTGTATGACCTTGAAATTAAAAAAGCAAATATTATTTACCATAGTGGTAAAAACTTAGAGGAGTTTATACGATAATGAAAAAAGTAATAATCAGTAACTTTTTAAAAGGTAATATGACAAAAGGTTTTATAGTATCAGTTTTGTGTTTGATCCCAATGTTAGCATTTGGGGCAGGCTCTGCTGGAGGGAAAAAGATGCCACCTCCAAAAGCAGATATTTATGTGGTTCCAAACCCTGTTGATCTCTCAATTGATCTAAAATATCCTGCTCAGGTAAAAGCCTATCAAAGTGTAAAAGCTTATTCTAGGGTTTTAGGAGTATTGGAGCAAAAGCATTTTACTGAAGGGCAAAAACTGAGTAAAGGAGATCTTTTATTTACCATTGAAGATGATATCTATAAAGCAAAAGTTGAAGCTGCCGAGGCAAATTTAAAAATGAATGAAGCAACTTTAGAGAATGCAAAAAGAGACTGGGAGAGAATCAAAAAACTTTTCCAAAAAAGAGCAGTAAGTGCAGAAAAAAGAGATGAAGCACTTTTTGCTTATGAAGAAGCCTTATCTGGTATGGCTTTAGCAAAAGCTGAACTAGCTGAAGCACAGGTTGATTTTAACTATACAAAAGTAAAAGCACCAATCTCTGGAATAGCAGGGATGAAAACAGTTGATGTGGGTGATCTCGTGACTCAAAATCCACCAATGGAACTTGTAAGTATCACTCAAAATGATCAAATGTATATAGATTTTTCAGTTCCACTAAGTGATTATAAAAACGTAAAAAGTGGTTTATGGAGCGTTTCAGAAGAGGGACTTACAGTTGAGATCCTAAACAATGGAAAAACAATGGCAAAAAAAGGAAAGATCGATTTTATTGATGTAAATATAGATAAAGCAACTTCAACGATCAAAATGAGAGCGATTGTAGATAATTCTGATCATACTTTAATGGCAGGAGATTTTATAAGAGTTGTTCTAAAAGGGATCTCTCAAAAAGGTGTGATCACTATTCCTCAGCGTGCAATGTTACAAAACCCTATGGGAACTATTGTATTTGTTGAAGAAAATGGTGTAGCAGCTGTTAGACCAGTAGTTGTTGGAAAAGAGAGTGGTGATAAATATGTTGTAGTTGGAGGTGCTTTAAAAAGTGGTGATAGAGTTATTGTAAATAATTTCTTTAAAGTAAAACCAGGACAACCTTTACAAGTAGATAAGATAATAAATCAATAAAGGTATTTAGATGTTTTCAAAGTTTTTTATAAATAGACCTATCTTTGCCACTGTTGTGTCTATTTTGATCATCTTAGCAGGACTTATATCAATTAATATACTTCCTGTTAAAGAGTATCCAGGAGTTACCCCTCCTCAGATCAATGTTTCAGCTACCTATCCCGGGGCTGATGCAAAGACATTATCAAAAACAGTTGCAACAGTGTTAGAAAATTCGATCAATGGTGTTGATAATATGATGTATATGACATCAACGGCAAGTCCAAGTGGAACACTTTCAGTTAGTGTGGTTTTTGAAGTAGGAACAGATGTAGCCCAAGCAAAAGTGGATGTTAATAACCGTGTTCAGCTTGCTATGTCATCTTTACCACAAGAGGTACAAAGACAAGGGATCAGTGTAAAAGAGAGATCTCCTGATATGTTAAAAGTACTTGCTTTTACTTCTACAAAACATGATACAACATTTATCTCAAATTATATTACAGTGAATGTTTTAGATGATCTTAAAAGAATTAAAGGGATTGGTGAAGCAAATGTATTTGGGGCTAAAGATTATGCTATTAGAATCTGGGTTGATCCTGAAAAGTTAGCATTTTATAATCTTACTGCAGATGATATCAGTGCTATTATCAATAGACAAAATAATCAATACTCAACTGGTAGAGTAGGGAGTGAACCTATAAAAGAGATCACACCTTTTACATACTCAATTACTACAGAGGGGAGATTGAAAAATGTTGAAGAGTTTAAAAATATCATTGTAAGATCAAATGATGATGGATCAACTTTAAGATTAAGTGATGTGGCACAAGTGCGACTTGGAACTGATAATATTTTTACTTCAGCAAAGTTTACAAAACAGCCAATGATCCCAGTTGGTATTTTTCTTTCCCCTGGGGCAAATGCTTTAGAAGTTTCTACGGCACTTGAAGAGACGATGGAAGAGATCGCTAAAAAGTTTCCAGAGGGCTTAGAGTATCAGATCCCTTACGATGCAACACTTTTTGTAAATGAGTCTATTAAAGAGGTTATTAAAACACTTTTAGAAGCGATCGTATTTGTAACGATATTGATCTATCTTTTCTTAGGAAATCTTAGAGCTACCATTATTCCAGTTTTAGCAATTCCAGTTTCAGTAGTTGGTACTTTTGCAGGGCTTTATGCTGCAGGCTTTTCAATTAATCTTTTAACTCTTTTTGGGATGATTCTAGCCATTGGTCTGGTGGTTGATGATGCGATTATTGTTATTGAAAATGTTGAAAGAAATCTTAGAACAAAAGCTTTAAGTGTAAAAGAAGCAACTATTGAAGCGATGAGAGAGCTAACAGTTCCTCTTGTAGCGATTATCTTAGTACTCTCAGCGGTATTTATCCCAGCAGCTTTAAGTGGTGGATTTAGTGGGGTGATGTATAAACAGTTTGCCATCACTATTGTTATGGCAGTTGTAATTTCAGGATTTGTTGCTCTTACTCTTACTCCAGCATTTTGTGCGATCTTTTTAAAAGAGCATGAGCCAGAGCCATTTTGGTTAATTAGAAAGTTTAATCAATTCTTTGATTGGTCTACAAAAATATTTTTAGGAATAGCTAGACAAACGATTCGATTATGGTTTTTCTCATTAGCTTTATTTGGGATCTTGTTATATGCAACATATTCTATTATGAATATGACACCAAAAGGGTTAGTTCCTATGGAAGATAAGGGAAGTTTAATGGTATTTGCTTTTATGATGCCATCAACTTCACTGGGTGAATCACAAAAGATCACAGATGAGATTGAATCACAGCTTTTAGCAAACCCTAATGTTATCGCAAGTGCAAATATAACAGGGCTTGATATTACAACTTTTGCCTATAAAACAGATGCAGCTTTAATGTTTGCAAAGTTAAAACCATGGGATGAGCGACCAAATGAAAATCAAAGTGCACAGGCAGTTGCTGGGCAATTGATGGGGAACTTTATGATGAATAGTAAAGATGCTATGGTAATAGCTGTAAATCCTCCTCCAATTAGAGGGATGAGTACCACAGGTGGTTTTGAGATGTGGGTACAAGATAGAACTGGTGGAGAGCTTTCAACTTTAAATCAATATGTTCAAGAGATATTAGGTAAAGCAAATGCTGACCCAAGACTTACAAGGGTGAGATCAACATTGAATACAAATGTTCCTCAATATCTCTTAACTGTAGATCAAGATAAAGCGAAATCTATGAATATCTCAGTGGATAAAGTGTATGCAGCGATACAAAAATCATATGGACAAGGGTATGTAAATGATTTTAACCTTTATGGAAGAACCTTTAAAGTAAATATCCAAGCTGATTCAGAGTATCGAGCTACAAAAGAGCAGTTTAAATCAGTATATGTACAGTCTTCTTCTGGACAATTTGTTCCAGTGAGTGAACTTATTCATGTCACAAGAAAAGTTGATGCAAGTGTAATCCAAAGATTCAATATGTTTAACGCAGCAAAACTTTCAGGTGAACCTGGAGTTGGTTTTGCTTCAAGTGATGCTACAAAAGCTATTGAGGAGATCGCTGCTGAGGTTTTACCTGAGGGGTATACTGTGGCTTGGGCAGGAACCACGTATCAAGAGAAAAAAATTGAAAATGAAGGGAACTATACCACTTTATATGCTGCAATCTTTGTATTTTTGATTCTTACAGCTTTATATGAAAGCTGGAGTATCCCAATGGCGGTAATCATCTCTATCCCATTTGCGATTTTCGGAGCAGCATTAGCAGTATATTTGCGAGGATTGGAAGCAGATATCTACTTCCAAGTAGGGCTTATTACTCTAGTGGGGCTGAGTGCAAAAAATGCGATTTTAATCGTAGAATTTGCTATGGATAAACTTAAATCTGGTATGACCTTACTAGATGCGACTATTGAGGCAGCAAGGCTTAGGTTTCGGCCAATTGTTATGACCTCTTTAGCATTTATTGCGGGAACAATGCCATTAGCTTTAAGTTCAGGTGCAGGTAGTGCAAGTAGACATATTATTGGTACAACAGTTGTTGGTGGGATGTTTAGTGCGATGGTGATTGGAGTTATATTTATTCCTCTTTTCTTCTATCTTGTAATGGCAGTTAAAAATAAGTTCACTGCAACTAAATAAGTGAGGATAAAATGATTAAAAAAATAATACTTATGGTGGTATTGGTAGTGTATGGATTGAGTATGGAGCAAGGTCCATCTTTAGTAAATACTGCAAAAGTGACAAAAGGGGTGGTTAATCCACTAGAAGAGTTTATAGGAACATTGAGTTTCTCAAAAAGCTCAAAAATTGCAAGTGCAACAAGTGGTAATGTGGAACAAATAAATTTTCAAACAGGAGATCATGTCAAAAAAGGGGATGTCTTAGTAAAAATAGATACGGATATTTTAGATGCTCAGATCAAATCAGCACAATCAAGTGTAGAGATTGCAAAAGTAACTTTAGAAAATAGTTCAAAAAACCATAATCGATATATAGAGCTTTTAAAGACAAAATCAGTATCCCAACAAGTGTATGATGATAGCTTTACAAGTTTTACTACAGCACAAGCAAACTTAACAAAAGCACAGGCTTTCTTGGATGAGCTACTGGTGCAAAGATCAAAAAAAGTTATCAAAGCCCCTTTTGATGGTATTATCGTAACAAAAGATATTGAAGTAGCAGAGTGGGCAGATAGTGGAAAAGTGATTGCTACATTGATTGATACTACAAATGTAGAACTTACTTTTAATCTTCCAACATCTTATGTTTATAAACTTGATAAAACCCAAGGGTATACAATACAACTTGGTGGAAAAACGATCACTTCAAAACTCTATGCGGCAATTCCAAAGGGAGATACAAGAACAAGAACATTCCCCGTAAAGTTTATAGCATCTATAAATGAGGGCTTTGTCTATGATGGGATGGAAGCAAAGATAAATTTACCTAGAGATAAAGAAAAAGAATCTTTAGTTGTTCCAAGAGATGCAGTTATTAAAAGATTTGGTGGAGATGTGATTTTTATTGATAGCGATGGAAAAGCAACGATGCTTCCAGTTAAAGTTGTAGGATATAACAATAAAAGTGTAGCCATTGAAGCACAAGGTTTAGTTGAGGGTGCAAATGTAGTTATAAAAGGAAATGAAAGAATTTTTCCAAACCAACCAATAAAAGTTTTAAATAAACAATAGGATATAGGATGAATTTAATATCATTTTCCATTAAAAATCCAGTGACTATTATCGTATCTGTATTGATCGTAGTAATATTTGGATTTTTATCATTAAGTAAGCTTCCTTACCAGTTAACTCCAAATGTTACAAAACCAGAGATTAAAGTAACAACCACATGGCCAGGAGCAACTCCTTATGAGATCGAAAGAGAGATCATAGAAGAACAAGAAGATACTTTAAAAAGTTTAAATAACCTTTTAGAGTATGAAAGTAGTTCAAAAGATAATTATGGAGAGATAACTTTAACATTTAAACTTGGGACAGATCTTCAAAAAGCTCTTTTAGATGTTTCTAATAAATTAAATGAGGTAAGCTCATATCCAGCTAATGTTGAAAATCCTGTTATTAAAACAGCAAGTGCAAGTCCAGTTATTTGGTGTATGCTTCAAACGAAAGAGAATAACCCAAACCATATAGATAACTATAAAACTTTTTTCGAAGATGAGCTTCGTGCTCATGTTGAAAGAATAGATGGAGTAGCTGATCTTATGACTGGCGGTGGTCGTGAGAAACAGATGCATATTATTTTGGATACAAATAAAATAGCTAGCTATTCTCTTACTATTGAACAAGTTATCAATACTATCCAAAGTGAAAATATAGATATCTCTGCGGGTACTTTAGATATGAGTAGAAGAAGTTATCGTATCAGGACCGTGAGTAAATTTAGCTCAATTGATGAGATTGAAAATGTTATTGTCTATTCTGATAGACAAAGAAGGATAAAACTAAAAGATATCGCTACAGTAGAGTTTGGTTTGGCAGATCCAAACTTTGTAGCAAAGTTTTTAGGAAAAGATGGGATATTTTTTGGAGTCCAACCTAGAGGTGATGCCAATATTGTACAGCTTACCAATGATGTGGAGAGTGTAGTAAACTCTTTAAATGAAGGGATCTTAGCGGAAAAAGATCTAAAGATCCAATGGTTATATGATCAAAGACCATATATCGTCGGTGCTGTTGATCTTGTACAAAAAAATATTTTAATAGGGGGCGTTCTTGCTATTATTATATTGACAATATTTTTACGTGCCATCTCCCCTACAGCTGTTGTATCTGTAGCGATTCCTATATCTGTTATAGGTACCTTTATTATTCTAGATATTATGGGAAGAAGTTTAAATACTATCTCTTTAGCTGGTATCTCTTTTGCTGTGGGTATGTTGATAGATTCCGCCATTGTTGTATTAGAAAATATTGATAGACATAAAAAGATGGGAAAATCGATTGCCGAAGCAGCCTATGATGGTACTAGTGAAGTGTGGGGAGCATTGATCGCTTCTGCTTCAACAACTATTGCCGTATTTTTACCAATTATCTTTTTAGAAGATGAAGCTGGACAATTATTCAAAGATATTGCTATTGCAGTAACTGCATCGGTTACATTTTCTTTATTTGTTTCAATCTCTGTTATCCCAATGCTTTGGAAAAAGTTTGCAGGGGTTTCTAATAAAGGAGTAAAAGAGTCAACTCCTATGACACGTTTTGGTGGAAAGATTGTTGATAGTATGATGGTAGTTGTTGAACTCTCTTTAAAAAACTTTATGACAAAAATTATTACGATCGTTTCACTCTCTGTACTTTCTGTTGGAATTATTTGGGCACTTTTTCCTAAAATGGATTATTTACCTCAAGGAAATAAAAACCTGATCTTTAATATCCTTATCCCACCTCCAGGGCTTTCTTATGAACAAAGATATGAGATTGGGGATTATCTGATGACAAGAATGGAGCCATATGTAAATAAAGATGTTGATGGCTATCCTGGAATTAGCCGATTGTTTTATGTATCTATGGGAGATTTTACAATTTTTGGTGGAACAAGTATGCATGAAGATCGTGCAAAAGAGCTTATCCCACTTTTTAGACCTATAGTAAACTCTTTACCAGGTGTTTTTGGAGTTTCTTTGCAATCTGGTGTATTTGAAAGTGGAATAGGTGAGGGGAATGTGGTCAATGTAGATATTAGCGGTGAGAAGATCGAAGATATTGCCAATGTGGGTGCTCAGCTTTTTGGTGCTACAATGGGTTCTATTCAAGGCTCTCAGGTAAGACCAGTTCCATCGATTGAGCTACTTTATCCAGAGGTAAGAATCTTACCAGATAGAGATGCTTTAAAATCTGTTGGTATGAGCAGTCACTCTTTAGGGGTTACCGTTGATGTTTTGATGAATGGAAGACAAATTGGTGATTTTGAAGAGGATGGGAAGAAAAAGATCGATCTTACCTTAAAAGCAAACACTGATCAAATTGCAACTCCACAAGATATTTTAAACGCTCAGATCGCTTTACCTGATGGATCATTAACACAAGTTGGAGCTTTATCAACAACAGAAGATACAACAGGAATTAGTGAGATTCGTCACTATCAAGGGAAGCGTACGATCACTTTACAAGTAACACCTCCACCAAATATGACTATCTCTGAAACGATGGGGATACTCAATGGAGTGATTGATGGGATGAGAGAAAAAGGTGCTTTAGGAGAAACAAAAGTAAATCTGAGCGGTACGGCAGATAAATTGAGTTTAACAATAGGGATGTTAGCAGAAAACTTTATCTTAGCAATAGTTATCATCTATCTTTTGATGTCAGCACTCTTTGGGAATTTTATATATCCATTGGTGATTCTTTTTACAGTTCCATTATCCACCGCTGGAGGATTTGTAGGCTTAAAGATGACAAATCTCTTTTTAGCTCCACAACCTTTGGATGTATTGACCATGCTTGGATTTATTATTCTTGTGGGGATCGTTGTAAATAGTGCTATTTTAATTGTGCATCAAAGTATTAATCTTATTCAAAATGAGGGGATGGAGCATAAAGAAGCAGTTTTAGCAGCAACAAGAAGTAGGATACGACCTATTTATATGTCTGCACTTACTTCTATTTTTGGTATGCTGCCACTTGTATTGGTTCCAGGTCCTGGGTCAGAGTTTTATAGAGGTTTAGGTTCTGTTATTACAGGAGGATTGGCTCTTAGTACATTTTTTACCATATTTATAACACCTGCACTTTTAATGTTTTTTGTAAGAGTTCTTGAAGCAGGGAAAAAAGCTAAAAACAAAATAAGTTTAAAAAGGTTATAAAAAAGGAGTCATTTCTTTTTTATAATTGTGACATTTCTAGTATTTTTTTACAAAGAATCTAAAAAGTAGAATAACTCTTAGGAAACTTTGTTAAAATATCTATCTTTGAATAAAAGGATAGATATGAACAAAGTGATAAAATATTTTGATAAATTTACAGATATTATAGGGTATATTGCCGCAAGTGCGATGATATTGATGCTTTTAAATGTGTTTTATGATGTAACTATGAGGTATATTTTCAAAGATAGCTCTATCGGGATGCAAGAGCTTGAATGGCATCTTTTTTCAATTGTTTTTTTATTTGGTATGGCCTATTCATTAAAAGAGAATGCTCATGTAAGAGTCGATATGTTTTATGAAAATATGAAGCCTAGACGTCAAGCTTTCATTAATATTATTGGCTCTTTTATCTTTATTCTTCCTCTATCAATTATTTTAATTAAAAATGGATATCACTTTGCCTATGAAGCCTATGAACTTGGAGAAAATAGTGGAGACCCAGGTGGCTTACCACATAGGTTTATCATTAAAAGTGTGATAGGGATATCTTTTATATTTTTGATCATTGCAACGATCTCTTTTATTTTGCGAAATATTGCAACTATTATAGAGTGTAAAAAGATGCAAAAACAAGATCAAATCAATAAAGGGCTGTAAAATGATTGGTATATATATGTTTTTTACAGCTCTTATTATGCTCCTTGCTGGATTTCCAGTAGCTTTTACTTTTGGTGGAGTAGCCTTAGTCTTTGGAATTTATTCTGAAGGGTTTAGTGGTGGAATGGAAAATGGCTTTATAGAACATTTTCTTACAGGAATTGAACTTTTTGAAATGATGCCATTTCGAATCTATTCTATTATGGAAAACACAATCCTTATGGCTATTCCTCTTTTTATCTTTATGGGGATCATCTTACAAAAAACAAAACTAGCAGAACAACTTTTAGAATCAATGGGGATGCTTTTTGGATCTGTTCGAGGAGGTCTTGCAATCTCTACTATTTTAGTAGGAACTCTACTAGCAGCTAGTACAGGAGTAGTAGGTGCTAGTGTAGTAGCTATGGGGTTGATCTCACTTCCTGTGATGTTAAAATACGGGTATTCTAAAAAACTTTCCACTGGAACCATATGTGCCTCAGGAACACTTGGTCAAATTATCCCTCCCTCAATTGTACTTATTATTTTAGGGGATGTTTTAGGGGTAGCAGTGGGAGATCTTTTTAAAGCAGCAGTGATGCCTGGGGTCATACTAGTTGGAGTGTATATAGTATATGTATTGACAATATCTTATTTTAATAAAGATGTGGCACCTGCAATTAATACAGATACAAAAATAGATACTCATGAGATTATTAAAGCATTAAAAGCGATCATACCCCCGCTTGCACTTATTGGTATCGTTTTAGGCTCTATCTTTGCAGGAGTTGCTACCCCAACAGAATCTTCAGCAGTTGGTGGAATTGGTGCAATACTTCTTTCACTTTTTTATAAACAGTTCTCTTGGAATATATTAAAAGAATCAGCTTTAGAAACAGTAAAGATCACAGCAATGGTATTTACTATCCTTATTGGAGCGACTGCTTTTTCAATGGTGTTTTCATATACTGGTGGAGAGGAGTTGGTAGAAGAGTTTATGACTAGTTTACCTGGGGAAAAATGGGGGTTTTTGATTCTTGTTATGATTGGTATTTTGATCCTTGGATTTTTTATAGATTTTGTAGAGATCACTTTTATTGTGATCCCTATTATCTATCCAATTGCTGAGATGCTTAATATCGATATGCTTTGGTTTGGTATTTTAATAGCTATGAATCTGCAAACCTCATTTTTAACTCCACCATTTGGATTTTCCCTTTTTTATTTAAAAGGGGTCGCACCAAAAGGGGTACAAACCCTTGATATCTATAAAGGGGTAATCCCATTTATCTTTTTACAAATACTTGTATTAAGCTCAATTGTTTTATTTCCAGAGTTTTATGGATTTAAAGGATTTTTAGATTAGAAGAAAATAGTAGTTTTCTCTTTCTAGATATAAAGTTTATAGGGAAGTTTTGACTTTTCAATCAACTATTAAATAGACTTATACTTTACCTTTATAGCTCTAAAACGTTATAGGGTATCTAAAAATGTTACAAA
>CBETOJ010000012.1:0-12648 GCA_965537725.1 uncultured Campylobacterales bacterium
ATATAAAAAATATTTTGACTTTTTTATGATATTTTTAGTACTTAGTACTATCGCTATTTTAATCTATGAAGTAAATCATCCCCAACTTGAAATTTTAAATGAGTTTGAGATCTTTGCTATTGTAATATTTATCATTGAATGGCTTGGACGTCTTTGGACTGTAACTCATGTACACAAACAAATCATTGAAGATTATGAAAAGGCAGAGTTTCTAAACCAGCCCTATTCTCTTAAAAAATCACTTTTAAGAGCTACAAAAGAGAAACTTGCTTTTATCTTCTCTCCAATGTCGATTATCGATCTTCTAGCGATCTTACCAGCCTATAGACCTCTTAGAATCTTAAGAATTCTAATGATATTTCGACTTTTTAAACTTTTACGATATACCAGTTCGATCAATGAGTTTGCCCAAGTCTTTATAGAAAAAAAGTTTGAATTTTTCACCCTGACTCTTTTATTTTTTATCGCTGTTATGTTTGGCTCAACCATCATCTTTATCTATGAAGGGGCTGGAATAAATCAAAATATACACACCTATTTTGATGCAGTGTATTGGTCAGTTATCACTATCACTACAGTTGGATTTGGTGATATCTCACCTGTTACAACTCCAGGTCGAGTTGCTACACTTCTTTTAGTTGTAGGGGGAATTGGGGTTATTGCATTTTTTACCTCTATTGTAACTACAGCTTTACAAGAAAAACTTCGAACTATAAAAGAGGAAAAAGCTATAGGGGAAGCAAACTCCATGAGAGACTACATTATCATATGTGGTTTTGGAAGAATGGGAAAAGCTCTAGCATCTCAACTAGAGATGGCAGGAGAAAAGTTTATTATAGTAGATAATGATGAAACACAATTCCAAGATAGTAAATTTTTAAAATATACTACGATAAAAGGGGATGCTAGCAGTGTTGCTTTATTACAAAGTCTTGGGATTGAAAATAAAGCAAAAGCAGTGATTGCTCTATCTAATAGTGATCCAGTTAATTTAGCTATTATTCTAACAGTGAGATCACTTAATCCAACTATCAATATTATAGCCCGAGCTAATATGAGAAATATTGAAAAGAAAATGTATCTAGCTGGAGCAAATAAAGTGATCTTAACTACAGATATTACTGCTCTTGTAGCGTCTGAATATGTGGGTCAACCTGTAGCTTTTGATGCTATTGATGATATTTTACTTAATGATAAACATGCGGTTATGGAAGAGATTGAGATCCCTGAAAATTCAAACTTTATGGGGCAAAACCTTGATACAATGAACTTTGATAATTACAATTTAACCCTCATTGGTATTATAAATAAAGGGGATGAAGATGAATTTAGCTTTAACCCTGATAAAATATCTTATGTTTTAAAAGCAAATGACATCTTGATAGTTATTGGGTATATATATTCCATATTAGAATTTAAAGCTGATATTTTATCTAAAAAATCAAAACTATTTAAAAGAAGAGCAAGCTATGACAAAAAATAAGATCATCATCTATAGCTACAATGAGATATCCCATCAAATAGCTCAAATCCTTCAACAAAAAGGATATGAGATCTTAATTGCTGAAGAGGATACTAGCTTACATGAAAAAATCAAACTAGATGGGTTTAAATTTTCAGAGCTCTCTTTAATGGAAGATGAGAATCTAGAAAAAATAGGCTTACATAACAAAGAAGTAAAAGCATTTTTTTGTCTTAATGAAGATAAAAACAATAATCTTTTTGTGATCTTAAGTGCAAGACATTTTAATAAAGATATTAAGATCATCTCCCTCTCTTCAGATGTTGATAATAACAAGCCTCTTTTATTAGCAGGAGCAAATAAAGTTTTAAATCCTTATAAGATAAGTGCTTTTAGAATCTTTAGAATACTCCATAAACCTTATATCATGGATGTACTTGATAATATATTATTTAGCAAGTCAGATATTAATGTTGAAGAGATCACTGTAAAAAAAGATTCTATCTTTGATGGTATTTTATTAAGTGAACTGAATCAAATAAAAAGAGCTAATATCATCATATTAGGGATTCAAGATAAAGAATTAAGTGAAGATTTCATTTTTTTTAGTGCAGGAATCAATCATAAGATCGATGAGGGTGATACACTTGTGTTATTAGGTCGTTTAAAAGAGTTAGCAAAGTTTAAAGAATCGATTGATCATATTATTTAAGTCACTAAAATAAGATATTTTAAATTTAATCATTAAATTTTTTACTTTTTTGTAAATTTTGTGTTATAATCTTCCAATTTTACTTTTGAAAGGTTAACAAATGACACAATTTTATTTCTTCATGCGACTGTTAAAAGAGTCGTTTCGAGATTTAATTCCAATCGTTATTGTTATTCTGTTTTTCCAATTAGCAGTTTTACAAACAGTACCAGAGGGATGGGTTTCTACTACTATTGGTTTGATTATCGTTGGTATTGGTCTAGCGATCTTTTTACATGGTCTAGAAATAGGTATCTTTCCAGTAGGAGAGAGTCTTGCAAGGGACTTTGCAAAAAGTGGCTCCACCAAGTGGGTGCTTATCTTTGCCTTTGCTATAGGGTTTGGTACTACCATTGCTGAGCCTGCACTTGCTGTTATCGCTGATAAAGCCGCTGCTATTAGTAGTGGTAGAATTGATGCAGATATTCTCCGTTATGTGGTTGCACTTTCTGTTGGTTTTGCTATCCTTTTAGGGGTATATAGGATCATAAAAGGACATCCGATCCACTATTATATTATCGCAGGATATATTTTAGTAGTTGGAGTTACTTTCTTTGCTCCAAAAGAGATCATCGGACTAGCATACGACCTTGGGGGAGTTACAACTTCAACAGTTACAGTTCCTTTAGTTGCTGCTCTTGGTATTGGTCTAGCATCATCGATTAAAGATAGAGATCCCGTAATTGATGGATTTGGACTCATTGCTTTTGCATCACTTACTCCAATGATCTTTGTTCAAGTGTATGGAATCTTTGTCTATAACTTTGTAGAAGCAAAAGAGGTAGCTCAGATCGTTATCGAAGCAAAAGTTTCTGAGACTGCAACGATCACTTTGGCTTCTGTTACGACAGGAATTTTAAATGTTGTAAAAGATGTATTACCTATCTTAGCAATCATCTTCTTTTTCCAATATGGGATCTTAAAAAAATCTATTGAAAACCTAAAACTTGTAATTGTTGGATTTATCTTAGTTATTCTTGGTCTTTATGCATTTATCCTTGGACTTGAGATGGGTCTATTTGCTCTAGGTGAATCAATGGCATTCCAACTTACACAATCTGGATATATGTGGGTCATCTATGCTTTTGCTTTTGCGATTGGTTTTTCTACCACAATGGCTGAACCTGCGTTGATGGCAATTGCAAAAAAAGCAAAAGAGATTAGTGATGGAAAGATCAATGATATGAGCCTTAGGCTCTTTGTAGCTTCTGGAGTTGCTTTTGGTATTGCATTAGGGGCTTTTAGAATCGTTGATGGAGGATATATCCACTACTATATTATGGTAGGATATATTATAGTGATCGGTCTTACATATATTGCACCTAAGCATATTATCCCTATTGCCTATGATTCAGGTGGGGTAACAACTTCAACAGTTACAGTTCCACTCGTAGCAGCCCTTGGTATTGGTCTAGCTACAAACATTGATGGAAGAAGTCCATTGATTGATGGATTTGGATTGATTGCCTTTGCTTCATTATTCCCAATGATCACAGTTATGGCATATGGTATCTTAGTTGAGCGATTAAATGTTAAAGGTGATACAGACCTTGTTGAAGAACAAGAAGGGGATGTAAAACTTCATGGTTCATTAGAGGGTGTTGATGATATGAGTCTTTCAACTATCAATCTTGATGCTACTGATATCAGACACTCTATGAAACTTGATTTCTCTGCTGTTGTAATTATCGTACCACGTGGAAGTGAAGATGATGCTCTACACGCTGCAAAAGAAGCAGGAGCAAGTGGAGTTACTATTGTCAATGCTTCAGGTATGGGTCTAGCAGAACTTGATAACTTCTATAGACATAAACCAGAAGAAACAGATAAACTTCTACTTTTCATAGTTCCAAGTATGATCGTAGATAGAATCATTCGAGAAATAGTAAAACGACTTCATATCACTACAAGTGGTGATGGTATTGCCTTTACTGTGCCTATTTCACATATGAAAGGGATCTCTATGAGACAAGAAGATCTATTTGAAAAAGAGGTTAAAGAGGTTAAAAAAGAAGAAAAAAAACAAACAAAAAAAGAAGATCTTAGTAAGATCAATAAAGCATAAAAAATGAGGGGAGATTATAAAATCTCTCCACGCCCTTTTTTCATCACAATCGTATCTTCGATACGTACTCCAAACTTTTCACTTAGATAAATCCCAGGTTCTACTGTAAAAACCATATTATCTTCAATAATAAGATCGTTTCGACTATTGATCGTAGGATATTCATGGATATCAAGCCCTACACCATGTCCTGTACTATGAACAAAATACTTTCCATAGCCTGCTTTTTCTATTACATCACGTGCAAGTTTATCGATCTGTGAAGCTTTCATCCCAGATCTTGCTTTTGTGATCGCTTTTTCTTGTGCAAGTCTTACTGTATCATATACTTTTTGTTGCTCTTTTGTACTAAAGCTTTGATCTCTAGTAAAATCAAGTTTTTTACTTACATATGAAGTACATGTTCTATCACTACAATATCGTTTATATTTTAATCCAGCATCTACTAAAAGTAGATCATCTTTATTTAAAATATCATCTGTAGGCAAGGCATGAGGCTTTGCACTATTTTTATTAATAGCTACAATTGGATCAAAACTAAGATCATATTCCCCTTGAAAGCTCAAAAACTGCTTTGCTTTAAAAAAAAGATATTTTTCACTTTTTCCAAGTCCATCTTTTTGGATATATTTTGCAAACTCTTTAAAGCCATCTCTTCCTAAACTCATCGCTTTTTGAAGATATTTGATCTCTGTATCAGATTTAATGATACGTTTCTCTTTCGAAAAGTTTGGTTTTTGGATAAATTTGATATCAAGATTGTTTTTAAGTTTTTCGTAGGTTAAAAGGGTAAAGTCAGTTGGATCAAAATAAAGCTTTTTGATCTTTGATTTTTTTAAAAGTTTTCTAGTCACTTTAATAAGATCATTGGTGATCAAAACTTCACAATTTTTTGCTTCCAGTTTTGCTTCGATCTTATATCGTCCATCGGTGATAAAGTAGTTATCACCTTCAAGACTTAAAAAAATTACATTATCGCAACTATACCCACACTCAAAATAAACGGCATTCTCATTTTGCAGTATATAGTTTTTCATCTTACTCTTGTACTTGTTTTGATTGCGCTTCTCTAGCCACTTTCATCTCAGCAATGATTTGTGTAATAGCCATTAGCCCCATATGGTATCCAAATGGTCCAAATCCTGTGATCACACCTAAACTTGAAGCTGCAGTAACTGATTTTTGTCTAAACTCTTCTCTTTTATAGATATTTGAGATATGAACTTCAACTACTGGTAAACTTACAGCACTTAAAGCATCTGCAATGGCAATACTTGTATGTGAATATGCAGCTGGATTAATAATGATCCCATCAACTGTTCCTAAACACTCTTGAATCTTATCTACGATCTCACCCTCTAAGTTACTTTGAAAGAACTCTAACTCCACTCCATTTTGTGAAGCACTCCCTTTCATCTGTTCATGAATTTGATCTAAAGTCATTGGTCCATAAATATTTTTTTCTCTAATTCCAAGCATATTTAAATTTGGTCCTTGAATCACTGCTATTTTCATATATATCCTTCATATAATAATTTTTGGGTATAATATCTAAAAAACGATAAGAGAATCTCAAAAAGGGGATGGTTTGAAGTTGTTAAGTGCCGATTGGCTCTTGGTATGTGATAGTGAGTTTTCAATAATTCAAAATGGTGCTATCGCCTTTGATAAAAAGATACAAGAAGTATCTACTTATGATGACCTAAGAGATCGATATCCAAATGAAGAGTTTGAATACTTAGGTAAAAATTCTGTTTTAATGCCAGGACTTATAAATACCCATGTTCACCTTGAATTTAGTAGTAATAAAACCACTTTAAAATATGGCAACTTCGTAAAATGGCTTTTTTCAGTTATAGCTCATAGAGAAGAGCTTATAGAAAAAGCAAGTAAAGAGCTTATCGATTCTGAACTACAAAAAATGATCCAAAATGGAACCACTACCATTGGAGCGATTAGCTCATATGGATACGATATGGCATCTTGTATAGAGTCCCCTATCAATGTGGTATATTTCACTGAAGCACTGGGAAGTAAACAAGAGATGATCGATACTCTCTTTACTGATTTTAAAGCAAAACTTAAAACCGCAACTTCTCATAAAAGTGAAAGCTTTATCCCAGCCGTTGCGATCCACTCACCCTACTCAACCCATCCATTTTTAATACGAGAAGTGTTAAAGATAGCCAAAGAGAATAAGATGGCAGTCTCAGCTCACTTTTTAGAATCAAAAGCAGAGAATGACTGGCTTAAAAGTAATAGTGGTGAGTTTGAAGAGTTTTTTAAAAATATCCTTGATCAAAAACAAGCGATGACAAAAGCCCTTGATTTTTTACTCCAATTTAAAGGAGTCTCTCCACTAAGTTTTACCCACTGCGTGGAAGCAAATCAAAAAGAGCTTGATACTATTAAAAACTTAGGAGCTTCCATTATCCACTGTCCAAACTCCAATAGACTTCTTAATAATGCCACACTAAACCTAAGCTATCTTAATAATATCCCTCTTGCGATGGGAACAGATGGATTAAGTTCAAACCACACTTTAAATATGTTTGAAGAGCTTAAAAGTGCTCTTTTTATCCATAATAACTTTGAACCAGACCAATTAGCAAAAGAGCTTCTTTTTGCAGCTACTTTAGGTGGAGCAAAAGCTTTGGGTCTAAAAAAAGGGACTTTGCAAAAAGGGTATGATGCAGATATTATTAGCATCACTTTACCAGATACACTCAATGATCCTGAAGATCTTGCTATGGCTCTTATTCTTCATGCAGAACATACAACACACACATTTATAGGGGGAATAGATGAACTTCGTAAGTAAACTCTTTTGGCCAATTACGGCTCCAATCAAATTTATCCAAGCTCATTTTAAAACTGTTTTATTTTTAACCATTCTTTATTTTATAGTATTTAATACCGACTCAGATAGTATTAAACAACCAAACCTAGCGATTATTGAACTTAATGGTCCAATCTTTGTAGTAGATGATATCTTAGAAAAAATAGAAAAAGCAAAAAATAATGCAAATATCAAAGGGGTACTTTTAAAAGTAAACTCCCCAGGTGGTGCAGTACCTCCCTCAGTAGAAGTTGCTTATGCTATAAAAGAGCTAAATCAAATAAAACCAGTAGTAGCATATGCAAGTGGTATTATGGCAAGTGGAAGCTACTATGCCTCTATCTGGACCCAAAAGATCATCGCAAATCCTGGAAGCATGATAGGAAGTATCGGAGTTATTATGCAAACAGTTGATGCAAGTGAGTTGATCGCAAAAATAGGAATCAAACCTCAAGTAGTAAAAGCTGGAGAGTATAAAGAATCAGGAACACCTACAAGAGCTTGGACACAAAAAGAGAAGCAAGAGCTTGAAAAGATCACTAATAATACCTATGAGATGTTTATAAAAGATGTGGCAACTGCTAGAAAACTAGATATCAATAATCATAAAAGTTACGCTGATGCACATATTTTCACCTCAAATGGTGCTTTACAAGTTGGTCTTATAGATGAAGTTGCTACAATAAGTACAGCAAAAGCAAATGTGGTACACTTAAGTGGTGTTACTACTCCTATTTGGCAAAAAGAGGATGAGATGGAGAAGTTTATGGAAAAAGTTTTTACAAGTACCATTTCTCAAATAACAAATCAACTTAATGGATTACACGCTTATTAATTAAGAGAAAAGAAGATGGATGAACTAATTGTTACACGAGAAGAATTAAAACAACTATTCCAAGACAATATACTAAAAGACACTCCAAAAGGATGGTTTTATAAAGATGTTGAGATAGATATCATCGCTATTCACCAACAAGAGACAAAACTTATCCCTGATGTAACAAAAGCAGAAAACTACAAACTAAAAAGAAAAGAGAGATTATATCGATAACTATGACTATAGAGCAAAAGATCAATAATAATATTCAATTAAATCAAGAAGAAGCCTTATCACTCTATGACTGGGATCTTATAGAGTTAGGAAAGCTTGCTTCAAAAATACGGTCCGATAAATTTCAAAAGAAAACCTACTACAATATCAATAGACATATAAATCCAACCAATATCTGCAAAGATGTATGCCAGTTTTGTGCCTATAGTGCTAGTAGAAAAAACCCAAACCAATATACTATGAGTCATGAAGAGATCCTAGATACTGTAGATACTAGTGTCAAAAATGGGATCAAAGAGGTACATATAGTCTCAGCCCACAATCCAAACACTGGACTTGAATGGTATCTTGAGATCTTCCAAAAGATCAAACAAAAACACCCACACCTACATGTAAAAGCCTTAACTGCAGCAGAGATTCACTTTTTAGCTGAGGAATACAACAAAAACTATAATGAGATCATTGATATGATGATAGCTTATGGAGTTGATTCTATGCCAGGTGGTGGAGCAGAGATCTTTGATGAGGGAGTACGAAAAAGAGTATGTGGAGGGAAAGTCACAACGGAACAGTGGCTAGAGATCCATAAACTTTGGCATCAAAGAGGAAAAAAATCTAATGCAACCATGCTTTTTGGACATATAGAATCAAGAGAACATAGAATCGATCATATGATCAGACTTCGAGAACTTCAAAATGAAACTAGTGGATTTAATGCCTTTATCCCACTTGTATACCAAAAAGAGAATAACTTCTTAAAAGTCACAGAGTTTCCAACCGCACAGGAGATCCTAAAAACCTTTGCAATAGCTAGAATCACCCTAGAAAATATCCCAAGCCTCAAAGCATACTGGGTAACTTCTACGATAAAACTAGCCCTTTTAGCCCAAGAGTTTGGAGCAAATGATCTAGATGGAACCATAGAAAAAGAATCGATCCAAAGTGCAGCAGGAGCACAAAGTGCCAATGGGATGGAGCAAAGTAAATTTGTAGAACTTATCAAAAACAGTGGCTTTGAACCAGTTGAGAGGGATAGCTTATATAATGAAATCTAATTTCAATCCATTATTGATTTTTATAAAAAAAATAGCTATTATACACCAACTATAGCCTAAAGGGAAACCGTATGGAAAACAATTATAATCCACTAAACGATGAAGAGAAAAGAGTTATTTTACGTAAAGGAACAGAGATGCCTTTTACTGGAGCACTTTTAAATAATAAAGAAGATGGTACCTATCTTTGTAGACAATGCAACACTCCACTTTTTTCATCATCAGCAAAATTTGATAGTGGAAGTGGATGGCCAAGTTTTGATGATATCATCGATTCAAACGTAAAAGAGATCCCAGATAGTGATGGAAGAAGAGTTGAAATCGTATGTAGCAAGTGTGGAGGGCACTTAGGTCATGTGTTTGAAGGGGAAGGCTTTACTTCTAAAAACACAAGACATTGTGTAAACTCTGTATCATTAAGCTTTCAAAAGAATTAAAGGAGTTTACCATCGAAATAAAATTTTTATATATTAAAAATTATTTATCTCTTTCAAGAAGAGATAAACTAGACTTTTTTAAACTCACTGGAAGATTTGAAAATTTTCGTATCGTAAATCAAAAAGTGGTCTTAAGTGATAGCTCTTTACTTCTAGAGTTTTCACCAAGTTCTGATATAGAAAAAGCAAAAGAGCATATTGATAAGTTTATTACGAAAAAAGAGTATGATGGGGTGGAGACAAAGATTTTAAAAGAGATTGTTTTAAGTAAGGATCAGATTCATTTGATTTTTAGTAATAATGAGCATAGGAAGGTGCAGATAAAGGTATAAATCGCCAATTCGTATAAATAAGTGTAAGCTCTCAAATAAAAAAGCCCCACCAAAACGATGAGGCTTTCACACATATCAAATAAACACCCTATTTTACTCAATAGGAACCTCTATCACAAACTTTGCTCCATCAGCAGTATTTGACACATTTAATCTTCCATTCATATGATCTTCAATCAAAATCTTTGCCATAAAAAGACCAATACCAGTTCCATCTTTTTTCCCTTGGGTAAAAAATGGGTCAAAAACTTTTTCCATTGGTTCTACTTGTATTCCACCACCATTATCGATGATCTCTGTGATACAATAGTTCTCTTTTTGATACACTTTTACATCTATCAAAGCATTTTGTATATCTCGTGCTATTAACACATCTTTTGCATTGGCAATAATATTGATCAAAACCTGAGCATATTCGTTTTTAAAGCCATATACAAGTGGATTATTTTTGACTACGATATTTAATTTGATATTTTTATTTTCTAAAACTGTACTGATAATACTTACAGCTTTTTTTAGTTGGTCTGTTATTTTGAATTGAACTTTTTCTTTCTCTTTTGAGAAAAAGCTTTTAAAATCATCAATGGTTTGTGACATATATTTCATAACTACATTTGACCTTTCAATTGCATCTAAAAGAAACTCTTTTGAAACTTCATCTTCTAGTTTTACTTTTGCTTCGATCGATATAAGGATCGAGGAAAGTTCCATTAAAGGTTGTCGCCATTGATGAGCAATGTTTCCTAGCATTTCACCCATAGCTGCCATTTTTGATTGTCGCATCATTATCTCTTGATTTCGTGCACAATCTTTTTTCATAGTTACTTTGAGATCTTCTATCTCTTCAACTAAAACTTTTATTTTGTTTTCGTACTCTAAAGAATTTTTCATGATAAGTTATTTAAAAAATGGGAAATATCAAATATTTCCCATTTTCAGTATATTTATTATTATAGATCAGTTTCTATATCCTCATCTACGAAGACTGAGATATTTGGATTAGAAGAGTTTGTATACTCTACAAAGTCACCATCTACCCCATCTACTGTCGTTGTACTACTAGATCTTGTCCAGTTTTCATTATCATTGAAATCAATCTCATTTCCATCATCTCCAAGGATCACAAGCTCTCCATCATCTCCTGCTAAATCAATCACATCTGCAAGATCAACATGTACTGTTTCATTTGATGCAAGCTCTATAGAGTCAATATTTACTAATTCACTAGATTCGATTTCAGATAATGCAAAATCATCATCATCACTATCTACTAAGATATCTTTTGTGATATTTTCATTTACATCAACAGACTCTGTAATATTAACAGTTGCTGTTTCTGTATAGTCTCCAGTTCCCTCAACAGTATATGTATCTGTTGTGATTGTCTCAGTATTGGTAATCGTTTCAGTGATCGTTTCAGTCTCTGTAAATGTAAACGTTTCAGATCCACTGAATGTCTCTGTGATCGTTAATGTATCTTCAACAGTTTCTGTATATGTTGTTGTATCAGAACTTGTTACTGTTTCTTCACTTGTTACTGTATCTGTGATCGTTTCTGTTTCTGTCACTGTATTTGTTACTGTTACTGTATTTGTCTCACTTACAAATGTTTCTGTTTCTGTATTTGTAAATGTTTCTAATTCAGTTACTGTTTCAGTTAAAATTCCAAGTTCAGTTACTGTTATTGTTTCTGTATTTGTAATCGTATCTGTATTCGTAATCGTTGCTGTATTTGTCACAGTATTGTATTCAGTTCCAGTAATTGTTTCTGTATCCGTGATCGTATCTGTATCTGTTACTGTATCAGTTTCCGTAATTGTTTCTATAACAGTATCAGTAAATGTTACAAGCTCTGTAGCAGTTACAATCTGCGTATCAGTTATTGTATCTGTACTTGTCTGAGTTTCTGTATCTGTTTGTGTATCTGTACTCGTTACCGTATCTGTACTCGTTACTGTATCTGTACTTGTTGCTGTCTCAGTTCCTGTAGTTGTAATATCTCCTGTTTCAGTTACTGTATTCGTTCCTGTCTCAGTATCTGTTAATGTTTCTGTTTCTGTTAACGTTTCAATTATTGTAATAGTATCTGTATCAGTTATCGTTTGAGTCAATGTAATCGTTTCTGTCTCAGTTAAAGTTACTGTTTCAGTTACTCCCTCACTATCAGTGTAAGTATATGTATCTGTATAAGTATCTGTATCTGTATTTGTTACAGTTGTCTCATATGTATCTGTATCTGTATTTGTTACTGTATCTGTACTTGTTACTGTATCTGTACTTGTTGCTGTATCTGTATCTGTACTTGTTACATCTCTTGTATCTGTTACAGTCTCTGTTCCAGTTTCAGTATCTGTTATAGTCTCTGTCTCAGTATTTGTCACTGTCACTGTTACTGTATCTGTATCTGTGATCGTATTTGTATTTGTGATAGTCTCTGTCTCAGTTATTGTATTTGTTACTGTGATCCCTTCACTATCTGTATACGTCTCTGTCTCAGTATATGTCTCAGTATCTGTTCCTGTTACTGTATCTGTTACAGTTGTCTCATATGTATCTGTGTCTGTTACTGTACAAGTCATTGTATCTGTACTTGTTGCTGTCTCTGTATCTGTACTTGTTACATCTCTTGTATCTGTTACAGTCTCTGTTCCAGTTT
>CBETOJ010000013.1:0-12605 GCA_965537725.1 uncultured Campylobacterales bacterium
GAAGTTTCTCTTATCATCTATTAGAGCTTGCTAAAATCCCGTTAGAGTTTATATTTTTGATTTCCACTTTATTTATGATAACGATCTTTATAAAATCAGGTGTGGTACCATTTCATTTTTGGATCGTAGATAGTTATAATGAATCGAATCATACCTTTAGTGCAATGTTAAGTGCTTTGATCTCAAAAGCTGGGATATTTTTATTTTTACTTGTTTTTTATAAACTCTCATTTTTAACTTTAAATGATGGGAAATATTTCTTTACTATTGTAGCATGGCTTGGAGTTATCACCTCAATTATTACAACCTTTAAAGCGATCTATCAAGATGAGATAAAAAAGCTTTTAGCTTACTCATCTATTGCTCAAATTAGTTATATTATCACTATCTTAGCAATTGTAAGTGATAGTGCTATGGGAGCTGCATTGTATCATACGATTATCCATCTTTTTGTAAAACTCCTTTTATTTATCAATGTGGCTGCACTTATTGTTATTAGTACCAAAGAGAGGTTTGAAGATTTTGGA
The DNA here is from genome assembly GCA_965537725.1 of uncultured Campylobacterales bacterium. Classification (GTDB taxonomy): domain Bacteria; phylum Campylobacterota; class Campylobacteria; order Campylobacterales; family Arcobacteraceae; genus JAIOSF01. Next base: position 528 of record CBETOJ010000013.1, read on the forward strand.
GCACTGTTATATAAATATCCAGTAGCTTTTATCTCACTAGTAATTGGGATTATTGTTTTAGCAGGGATGCCACCACTTGGAGGATTTAGTAGTAAGTTTTTAATCTATACTACACTCCTTGAACAAAAAGAGGGATTTTTATTAGCAGCTGTGATGTTTAGCGGTGCCGCTTCATTTCTTTATTGCTATAAGTTAGTCTATGGGATCTATTTAGGATCACCTACAAAAAGCTCACGTGAAATCACAAAACCGATTCCAAAACGTTTTTATATTCCACAGGTACTAGCTGTGATAGTAGTTGTAGTTTTGGGAGTTTTTCCTGCAAGTGTAATTCCATATTTTAATACTATTTTAAATGAGATGGGGTATGCTAGCTTAATATATTCAGATATTTTTACACTAGAAAGTTCTTTGGGTTCATTTAATGGTGGAGTGGTGATTGGAGTATTTGTTGCTTTATTTATCCTAATTTTACTTTTACTTTTAAGATTAAAAAATAAAGTAAGAGCTGTAGATGATCAGTATGATATCAGCTACTGTGGAGAGGTGCCGAGTGAGCAAAACAATCTTCACTTTGGATATGGGATGGCAAAAGAGATACGACGGATCAGTTTTATAAAAGTGATCCTTTTTAATAGTTCAAAAAAGTTTTGGGATAATCTGGTGAAGTTTTTCTATGATGCCTCTGATATCTTAAGGTCACTTTATAATATAAGCGTACAAAATAGTGTGTTAGTGATGGTTACTATTTTTGCTATTGCATTAGCCTATGGAGTAACAAAATGATAGATATATTTTTAATGATTCTTATAGCGTATGGATTTGGGTTTTTATATTCAGGGCTTTATAGAAATATCAGTGCAAGGGTTCATGGAAGATATGGTCCCTCTTTAGCACAATCTTTTTTTGATAGCATCAAGCTTTTTTCCAAAGAAAACTCTACCAATTTTGGATGGATGTTTTATCTAGGTCCCGTGATTATGGCAAGTGGAGCGATTCTTACAGTTCTTTTTATTCCATTTTTAAATCATGGGGAGTTCTTAACAGGATTTAGCTCTTACGGAAATCTTATTATCATATTATACTTTATGGTTCTAGGACCTTTAGGAAATGCTTTAGGAATAGGAAGTAATGGAAACCCTTTTGGGGTAATGGGAGTTTCACGAGGACTAACTCGACTCATAGGCTTAGAGCTTCCATTTTATATAGCAATGATTGGTTTAATGATGGCAAATGGAACCGCTGATATCTCAGTCATTATGACAAATCAGCAAGAGGGCTATAACGCCTTTACTTATCCACTTTTATTTATTGCTGCTTTTATTTCATTTTTAGGTTTTATGGGAAAATCTCCGTTTGATGTGGTAGGAGCTCCTCAAGAGGTATATAGTGGACCAGCAAGTGAATTTAGCGGAAAGTTTTTTGCATTAGCTATGTCTCAAAGTGCAATGTTCTCTTTTGCTAAACTCTTATTGATGGTTAATCTTTTTTTTGGAGGAGCAGATAATATTTTTGATCTCGTCCTTAAGACATTTGTATTATTTATTGCAGCAGTGTTTACAGGAAATGTATTTGGAAGATTAACAACGATTCAAAGTGTGGAGTTTTTAATAAAAATTCCTACAGTTATAGCTCTTATCGGGTTAGCATTTATTTAAAGAAAAAAGAGGAAATATGAAAAAAATAGTTTTATTATCAACAGTTACAGCCATGACATTATTAGCAACAAACGGAGATCAAATGATGGGATACAGTCCTGTATCACGAGCTTTAGGTGGAACTGGAGTTGCTATCTTTAATGGATCATCAAATGCATTAACAAACCCTGCTTTACTTTCTAAAACAGGTGTAACCAATGAATTTTCATTTGGAGGAACTCTTTTTAGTCCAGATGTTCAGGTATCTACAACGGCAGGAAGTGTTGAAGATCCCACTGTTGGAGTAGATAAAACAAGTGATCAGGGTATAAGTATGATACCTGTGATTTCTCTTTCTCATAGAGTTTCAGATACGACTGTATTTGGTCTTGGGATGTATGGAACTGCAGGTATGGGAACAGATTGGAGAGGAAGTGATGTAAATGCTGCTCTTGGTCAAGTTGATCTTTATAATATGAGAAGCTCTTTGATGCTAATGCAGTTTGCTCCTTCACTTGCTTATGGAACAGACTCTTTTGGAGTTGGTTTTACTGGGATCATTCAATATGGTGCTTTAAGTATCGATTATGATACAGCAGATTATTTAGGAAATCTAACACACATTGGAAGTGGAGAATCAAATGACTTTGGATTTGGTTTTCAACTTGGAGGATATTATAATCTAACACCCTCTCTAACATTAGGTATAGTGTACAAATCTGCGATTGATATGGAATATAAAGATCAAATTAGTAAAGCTGCTTTGGCGTTTGGATATGGATCAACATCGACTGCATTAGCTGGCAAATCAGATCATCTTGAACAACCAGCTGAGATTGGTATTGGGATTGCATATGATATGAACAATATTATATATACAGCTGATATTAAAGAGATCCAATGGGGTGAAGCAAAAGGGTATAAAGATTTTGCTTGGGAAAATCAAATAGTAGTAGCTTTAGGGATTAAATATGTTCAAAAAAGCTATTGGTTAGGAGTTGGATATAACTATGGAGAAAATCCTATTCCAAATAATACAGATTCTACAAGTGTGGCAGGTGGGATGAATACAAATGGAGATACGATGAATCTTTTTAATTATGCAATGTTTCCAGCTACTATCACTTCTGCATACTCTTTAGGTGGTGGATTTGATATGGGAGAAAATATGAGTATGGATCTTGCTTATACCTATGCTCCAAAAGTAAAAGATACAGTAAGTGGTACAACAGTTGGAATTGGTGATATTACAACAAGCCATTCACAAAATGCTTTAACATTTGCATTTAATTTTAAGTTTTAATAGTGATAAAGGGTCAAAGATGCAAGAAGGTTTTACAAGTTACCAACAAAGTTTAGAAAATGAAGAAGAGTCTTTAAAATCTACCCAAACAGTTATCCAAAAAGCGATTGATTGGTTCAGGTCGCGTAGTATGTTTGTTTTAGCTTATGGGACAGGATGTGGGGCAATTGAGATGCCACCTACATTTACAAGTAGATATGATATAGAAAGGTTAGGAGTAGTAGGAGTTGCTACTCCTAGACAAGCAGATATTTTAATCGTATCAGGGTATTGCTCTCCAAAAACTCTTAAAAGAGTAATTCGAAGTTATGAGCAGATGAATGAACCAAAATATGTAATAGGACTTGGAAGCTGTACTATAAATGGAGGAATGTATTGGGATAGTTACAATACTATTAAAAAGCTAGATGATTACATTCCAGTTGATATGTATGTGAATGGTTGTATGCCACGACCAGAAGCTTTGATAGAGGGCTTTGTACAGTTACAAAACAATATTCGGCATAGTACAAAAAAAGCTGGCTATAAAAAATATCAAGATGACTATCAGTTTTATCAAACCAATCAAGAAAAACTTTTTGGAAAAAATAAAACCCCAAAGTATCTTGAAAATTTTGCAGGGAATCTATAATGTCGATAGAGAAGTTACAAGAGGATTTTGTAGTATGTCAAAAAGAGAGTACTTTATATAAAGTCTCTTTTTCAAAAAATGAGTTGGTAGAAAAGATAAAACTTCTTGATACTTTAGGGTTTATCACATTATCCATGATTAGCTGTACTGATTGGATAGAAGAGGAAAAGTTTTGTCTCAATTATATCTTAACGACAGAACAAAGAGATATAAACCTTTTATGCGAAGTAGAATTGGAGCGAGAAAATAGTTCTATACAAAGTATAAGTGAGCTGTACCAGCAAGCTGAAATCTTTGAGCGAGATCTTTGGGAGATGTTTGGTATTGATTTTATAGGAAATAAAAATCTTGTAGAATTATCCTTAGAGGATTGGGAACATATCCCACCACTTCGACGTGAGTTTGATACTTTAGCTTTTGTGAATGAACATTTTGATTTTCGTAATGGAAGAGATGACAATAAAGATGTAAAAGTGGAACTAAAAAGAAGAAAAGAGGAAGCCAAAAAACTCAAAGAGCAAGAAGAGTTAGCAAAAAAGGAAAATGATGGAGAATAATAAACTTATTAAGATTTTCCATGGACCACAGCACCCTGGAGTAACAGGAAATATGAGTGTAGAGCTTGATCTTTTAGGGGAAACTATCCAAAAAGCTACTACTCATGTAGGGTATCTTCATAGAGGTTTTGAAAAACTTGTGGAGAGACGAACAGTTATCCAAGCTTTTACTATCGTTTGTCGTATCTGTGTTCCTGAACCAGACCCAAATGAAGAGAACTTTGCAAGAGCCGTTGAGAGTTTGGCTGGAATTGAGATCAGCGAAAAAGCAAAATATATAAGAGTGATGGTCTTAGAAATGGCACGTCTTGGAGCACAAATGCTTTGGATGGCTGGACAAAGCGGCAGTATAGGGATGGGAACTGTTGGACAGTGGAGTGTCTATGATAGAGATCTGATCCTTGATCTTTTTGAAGAGCTTACAGGAGGGAGGGTATACCATATGTATATCTATCCTGGAGGGGTCAGAAGAGAATTACCTGAAGGGTTTTTAGAAAAAATAGAAAAGTATTTAGACTATCTAGAAAAAAAATTACCAAAATACGATAAGATCTTTTTTGATAATGTAACCTTTAAAAAAAGAGCTATGGGAGTAGGGATTGTAAAAGCTGGGCAGGCTTTAAAAAATGGATATGTAGGAGCAGTTCTAAGAGGCTCAGGTATTCAAAGAGATGTAAGAAAAGATAATCCATATTTAGTCTATGATAAATTAGAGTTTGATATCCCAATAGCCAGTGAGGGTGATGTATATGCAAGAGCAATGGTACGACGTGAAGAGATGAATCAATCTATCAAAATCTTACGTCAAGTGATCGCACAGATGCCAAAAGAGGGGGAGATTATGCAAAAGCTTCCAAAGCATAGAAAATTCACTTTGCCAAAAAATGATGTCTATGTGGCAACAGAATCAGCTCGAGGTGAGTTTGGATACTACATGTCAGGGGATGGATCTGAATATATTCGAAGGATGCAGGTAAAAGGACCTTCCATGATTCATGGGTTTCCTTTACTTGAAAAATTATTGGTAAATGAAGAGTTGTCCAATGTGGCAATGATCATGAACTCTTTAGGGATATGCCCTCCGGAGATAGAGCGATGAAAATAGATATAAAAGGGACAATTAACCCATTTAGTGCTTTAACAAAAGTTTTAGAGCATCCAAATACAGTATGTTACCCAGATGAAAAAAAAGCTGAGGTGGCTGGATATAGAGGCTTTCATACCAATCTTTTAGAACTTTGTATTGGATGTGCAAATTGTCAAGATGTATGTATGAATGAAGCGATTGATATGGTTTTAATCGATGAGGATAAAAATTCCAAAAATAAAAGTGGCTGTATCCCTAGAATAGATTATGGAAGATGTTGCTGGTGTAGTTTATGTACAGATGTTTGCCCACCAGATTCATTAAAGCTTGAAAGTGATTGCATCTGGGCAGGCGATGATAGCAATGACTTTTTATATATGCCAAAGGATAAATAGTGATAGGAAAGTTTATTGTACTTTTTTTAGTATGGATTGGGCTTACAAACTCTTTGGCTGTAGATGAGTTATTAGTAGGGGCGATAGTTTCTTTGATAGTAGTCTATTTTTTTATAGAGCGATCAAAATTGAATCTTTTAAGTGTGCTTATAAAATATATCCTTTTTATCCCTTTATTTGTAAAAGAGCTGATCATCTCTAATATAGAGGTAGCAAAAATAGTGTTAAGTCCAAAGATAGATATAAAAAGTGGGATTGTGGAGATTCAAACAAAGTTAGAAAATGATTCAGATAAGTTACTTTTGGCAAATTCTATTACATTGACACCTGGGACTTTAACTTTGGAGCTGAATGAAGATCATTTATATATCCATGTGTTAGATATGGAAAAAAATCCAAAAGCTGAATTGATAAAAAATATAGAAAAGTTTGAAAAAGTTCTTGTATAAAAGAACTTCTCTTACATCTTTACACGACTTTGAATATCAATTGCTTCAATAGTCGTAAAATCTTTTTGTAAATACTGCTCAACTGCAATTCGACCTATCATCGCTGCATTATCACTACAATATTTCAATTCACTTAAAAGTAGTTCACAATTAAATTCAGCACATAATTTTTCAATCTGTGAACGCAAAGCTTTATTTGCACTTGCTCCTCCAACGATAGCAAATTGTTTTGGTCTTGCAGTCTTAAAATACTTTTTTACTTTCATTATAATATGTTTTATGGCTGTTTCTTGAAAAGAAGCACAGATATTATTGATAGTCGTCCCAGTTAAATTATCTGCATTTTCCTCTTTTTCAATCACAAGCCGCATAGCATTTTTTAATCCACTATAACTAAACTCTATTTTCGGACTTTGTCTTAAAGGAATAGGAAGTTCATAACTATTTGGATCACCTTGCAAAGCATGTTTTTCTACAATAGGACCACCTGGATATCCAAGTCCAAGCATCTTTGATACTTTATCAAAGCTCTCTCCAAAACTATCATCCATAGTTTCACCGATTATTTTGATATCTGTTAAATTTTTAGCCTCTAAAATTTGTGTATGTCCACCTGAGACTAAAAGAATAGTCGAAGGAAGTTTGGACTCTCCCTCAATAAAAAGAGAAAAGATATGACCTTTTAAGTGATTTACGGCAATCAATGGAAGTCCTAAAGAGATACTTAATGCCTTTGCCATAGTAACCCCTTCCATAAGTGTTACACTTAGTCCTGGAGCATTTGTCACAGCAATTGCTTTTAAGTCTTTAAAATAAGGTTGACACTCTTTTAGTATTTTTGGCAAAGCTTCCGCATGAAGTCTTGCAGCAAGTTCAGGTACAACTCCTCCATAGATACTATGATCAAGCTCTTGTGATATTTTTTTATGATAGATCAGTTTTTTGGTTTTGATTTCTGTGATAGCGATTGAGCTATCATCACAGCTGGATTCGATACTTAAAATCATTTATTTTAACTCTTCAGGGTTTATATTTAGAATATTACAAACTTTAATGTACAATTTTTCTGTAAATTCTATTACATCATTTATTTCTTCACGGGAAGGCATTAACCTGTCTGGTGTTGGATAGGAACCTTTTATACGATAGTTTGTTACAATACCTAAAAGAATTATGTCATTATCTTCAAAAGTGATATAAGAAGTTATAAGTTCAATTATTTCTAATAGGTTATGTGTTTTTAGAATTTTGTTATTTTCATAGGCTAAAAAAGATTTTAAAGTTATTTCCACAGCATAATGTAAATCAACTGCAATGACATCAGTATAGTGATTTTCTTGGAATAACACTTTAGCTGAACTAAAATGATGCCACGCTTTTGTAAGCCACTCTTTAGCTGCTAGTTCGTTCATATAACACTTTTCCATTTTGTAAAATATCCACTTTATAAAAGTAATCTTCTCTTTGTTTGATATATTGCGTTGGAGCAGATAATATATCAAACCCTATTTTATATTTAGTTATTAAATCCCTTGTTTTTATCATAGCTTGAAGTTCATAACTATCTAGTTCATTTAAACTAAGATCATCTTTTAGTAAAAAAAGATCAATATCACTCTCTTGCGTAGGAGTACCATAAGCATATGATCCATATAGGATGATTTTATCAGGTTCTAGAGATTTTAGACGTTCTATTATTTGAGGTTTTAAAATTTCTATATCTATCATGGTACTCCTTTCTTTTTGATTAGTAAATTATAACAAAAAATATCAAATTATTCAGTATCTTTGGTAAGCCATTCTAAAGCACATGAAAGTTCACCATACCCACTATCAGTATTGATATGTCCTGCATCATCTAATATCTTCAATCCAATATTTAGCTTGCTTTGAAGCTCTATTATCTCTTCAACACTCATATAAGGATCATTAGTACTTCCAGCCATGATCACCTCTTTTGCTCTGAGATCTTTTGGCACAGGATAAGGAAAAAATGTTTGAAGTTCTTTTATATCACAAGTTTCTCGCACAGGAGCTACTAGCATCAGTTTTTCAATAGGTTCTATATCAAATTTTTCAACTAAATGAAACCACACAATATTAGCTAAGGAGTGACATACCACAAAATCAGGTTTAAAATGATCAAACTCATTTTTTACAAACTCCATCCACTCATTAAATACAGGAAACTCTTTATCTTGTATTTCTGGAAAGGAGACAATATAGTTTTTCTTGATAAGTTCACACGCCAACCATGCTTGCCAATGGGGATAGTCGCTTCCACCCCAACCATGAAGTATTAAAACTCTTTTTCCCATTATTTTAGCTTCCTTACACATCGTACAAATTTTTTATAAGTCTTATTTTGATAATAGATCGCACCACTTTTAAAAAACACAAAATATCCATATAATCCAAAATTTCTATTCCATGTTCTATCACTTGTCCAGTAATTTTCAGGTAAGATATATTTAAAAGCACGATTGATCATGAGTTCATCTTTTCTTGTTTTATCTATAATAGTTAGATACTCTTCTTTCGTTGGAAGATGCCAATCAGTAAAACCTGCAAATGAGAGTTCTTTACAATGTTTAACCGCTTCTTCTTGAGTTAAGCGGATCTTGACTGTATCATAAGTATCTTGCCACATCAGTTTATGCTGATCATCTATAACATAATCACCACTTTTAGTAAGCTTTGCACTAAAGGCAAGATTTAAAAATATTAAAAATAAAATGATGATTTTCATACGCTATCCTTAGTCACTATTGTATACTTTTTTCGTTCAATTGGATCTTTTATAGAACCATCAAAAAGCTCTAGTGAAATGGTATACCCTTGTCTAAAAATAAGACCTTTTAACTCTTTGGGTGGCTCTTTTTCTTCATCAGTTGCATGCTCTTTCCACTCTTGGAATTTTTTTTCATAAATATTGACTATTTTATCTTCATGATATTTTCGTTCAAGTAACAATCCAATAGTGATAATTAAAAGCATAATAAAAGGGATCATCATACCATCCATCTAAAACTCCTGTGCAAAAAATCTAGCTGCTTCATTGGCTGCATAAAGATCATCAACTGAATTGACTGAAATTGAGTGAAAATGGTTTAAAGCTTGTAATGATATTTTTGATATATCCATAAAGTTTATCTCTTTTTTTAAAAATCGTTCAACCGCTATTTCATTGGCTCCATTTAAAATGACACCAAGGTTTTCATTATGTAAAAGTTCTTTTTTTACTTCCCAAATTGGGTATCTCTCAGTTGCGATCTCTCTAAATTCTAAACTACCAAGAGAAAGTAGATCAACAGGTTTTAATATTTGCTCTTCAACACGATCTAAAATCGCATAGGCAATTGGAAGCTGCATATTTGCATGGGCTAAATGAGCAGTAGTGCTTCCATCAGTAAAGTTAATAAGTGCATGGATAATAGATTGTGTCTCAATAATAGCATCACATTGAGTAGTATCAAAAAGCCATTTTGCTTCGATAAGCTCAAAAAGTTTATTGGTCATAGTAGCACTATCTATTGTGATCTTATTTCCCATAGACCAATTTGGATGATTAAGCGCTTGTTCAATAGTGACATTTTGAAGTTCACTTAGAGGGTAATCTCTAAAGCTACCCCCACTTGCTGTGATCATAAGGTTTTCTATCGGTTTGTTTTCATCTTGTAGATACCAAAGTCCAAAATGTTCACTATCAATTGGAACGATTTTAGAAGTGTCTAAAAACTGACCTCCAACCACTAAAGATTCTTTATTAGCTAAAGCGACTTTTTTTCCACACTCTATAGCTTTCATAGTTGGTTCTAATCCAAAAAAACCAACAAGAGCATTAACCACAAGATCTGAATCTGAAGTTTCAATCTCTTCTAAAATAGAGGCTAATCCAAATTTTACATTTGAATGGTTAACATGAGAAATATTCTCTTTTAATGCAACAATTACAACTCTAGGTGTAAACTCTTTTAATTGTTCATTTAAAAGTTCAATATTATTTCCAGCGACTAGAACATCAATATGGATATTAAATTTTTTAGCAATAGCGAGGGTATTGACCCCAATTGATCCAGTACTTCCTAAAACAATCAACTAAAAAGCCTTAAAAGGATAAGTAGTGCAACTCCTGCAAAAAGATATCCATCTACACGATCTAGCATTCCCCCATGACCAGGGAGGATATCTCCACTATCTTTTACATCAGCTTCTCTTTTTAGATAGCTTTCAAAGAGATCTCCAAAAACTGAAGCTATCGAAACAAATATAGATATAATCAAAGCACTCCAAAAGCCTACCCCATCAATAGCAAAAACAATTCCAAGGATAGTTGCTGTAACAACACCTCCAAGAACCCCTTCTAAAGTTTTATTAGGACTTGTTTCACAAAAAGGAGTTGATCCTAGAGTTTTTCCTACATAATAAGCTCCCACATCAGTTCCTGCTACAAGCATTACTAGCCATAAAAGTGATTCCATTCCATACGATAGATAGAGTGAATAGATAAATAAAAATGAGGCAAGTGGATAAAGAATAGGTAAAAAGATATCTTTTTCAAGTTTTTTAGTATATGCTAATAAAGAACCAAGAATAATTACTATAACAAAAATAAGATCTTCAGGTTTTGGATAAAAATATGCACCAAGCCAAGCTACAGTAGCATAAACATAAATTGAATCATCTTGAATATCAAATAATCTCATTGATTCATATAAGGCAAAAAGCATGGTTATTCCTAAAACAAGCCATGTTAAAAAGATGGAATCAATAAGACCGATAGCTACAATAAAAACAAGAAGAAAAAGAGCTGTTTTTATTCTTTGCGAGCTTGAAGAGAGGATCTCTAGCATAATAAACCTTTTATTAATTTTGAATAGATTTATTATACTAAAGTTTATATTTATAGTAGTTAAGTTAAATAACTCTTATAACAAATATTACATTGTTCCTGCAAGAGCTTTTACTAATCCATCTTCTAAAAATGGTCTTGCTTGAGTAAATTCTAATCCTGGAGCATATGCAGAACTTACGATTCTTGTTCTATATTTTTTCCATTGTACGTTGTTATTTGTTGCAGCTTGTAAAGATACTCCACTTTGTCCCATTTGACCACCTAATGCATCAACTTGTTTTACACTCTCACCCTCTAAAGGTCTTTGTCTAATCTCTACATCAGTTACCATTGCATAGTGTACATCTTCAACTTTTGCAGCTTCAATCGCTAATCCAATAGCCATACCAATTAATGCACCACCAGCACTTCTTTGATATCCACCACCAGCAGTTGCAGCTCCAGCTAAACCACCTATTGCACCACCAGCAAAACCAGCACCTAAATAGTTCTTTTGTTCAGCTTCATCCATCTCTCCAACTTTAAGCAGGTTTGCTTGAACCATAAAGTTTGCTTTTTTTGGATTGGTTGTTACTACAAATCCTTTTTGCTCAAACTTAGCTTTAAGCTTTTGACTTACTTCAAGCTCTTCATCTGAAGTATTTCTAAATCTAAAGTAAATGATTTGTTGTTCTGGTGCAACTGGTTCTAAAAAGATAGTATCACTCATTTTTGTTTTTGCATGTATATCTTTTTTAGAGATTTCTACTTTTTCCCCTTTTGCATTTGTTCCAACTTTTGTAAAAGATGTACCAGCACAACCACTTAATAATGCAGCAAGTCCTAAACTTGATACGGCTAATGTAATAGTTTTTAAACTACTTTTTGTCATATTGTTCCTTTATGTTAAAAATTAAAAATTCTCAAACCGAATAGGTCTTTATTTTTTCTATTTATCCATCCCTCTATAGTTTTTTTATCTTGGGATGAGATAATATGAGTTACAGATTGATCTTCTCCATTGACTGTAATGGGGCAAGTCCACTTTTGATTATTTGAGTCTATTAAAGTTAAAACTTGATAGATTTCCAAACCTTTATATGTTAACTCATAAGTTTTTATTTTACTAAGTATTTTTACAATAATATCATTATATTTTATCTCTTTACTTAGATCGCCTTTATC
>CBETOJ010000014.1:0-12081 GCA_965537725.1 uncultured Campylobacterales bacterium
TATTTAATTTATTAGTTCAGATTATACCCTTATTTTACTTTAAAAAAAATCAAGATAAAACAAAGTATAAAATAACACTTTAAAACTATTCTTTATCAAGTTTAGTGTAAAATTAATCACATGACAAAAATGTAATAATGATGTAATTACAAATATTATTTATTACTTAAAGCAAGGATTTAAATTGCTGAATTTTATTAATAAAACTATTAGCCGAAAGATCATCTTCTGGATGTTCATATTAATGACACTAAGCAGTATGGCAGTGTTATACTCTACCGTTACAAAAGTACGTAGTGACAATATTGCCAAAACAAAAGAAAATTTAAATATGCTCAATACTGCTATTTTTCAAAGTTTGAGAAATACCATGAACACAGGTGATCCTATCCAAATTAAAAAAGCGGAACATGAAGCTTCAACAATAAAAGGTGTCCAAAAACTTAATATTGCAAAAAGTAAAGCTTTAATTGAGATGTATTCACCAAATTCAAAATTTACTACAGATAAAAACATTCTTCAATCTTTTAATACAAAAAAAGATCAGATCTTAGAAACTGAAGATGAAAATGGACATAACTTAAGAATGATCAAACCAATAATCGCTACAAATGAGTGTTTAATGTGCCATGCCAACCAAAATAAAGGGGATGTAATTGGTGTAATGGACTTAACCTTTTCTTTAAAAAGTTCAGATGAAAGTCTTCATAGCATTATTTTAAATATCATTATCTCATCAAGTATCTTAGGGTGGATCACTATAGGTATTATCTTTTATGTGGTTACAAGAGCTACAAAACCTATAGAGGGATTAAAAGATGGTTTTAAAAAACTGATCAACTCAAATGAAGTAAAAGATGATTTTCACCTTGATATTACAACTAAAGATGAGATAGGAGAAGTTGCAAATCTATTTAATGAGTATATGAATAAAGTAAAACAAGATCTTAAAAAAGATGAAATAGTTATTAATGAGACCAATGATGTATTACAAAAAACAGCCAATGGTTTTTTTGTCTATGAAGTAAAATCAACTGCAGCAAATCCACATGTTGAACAGATGAAAACCAATCTTAACTTTATGATCAAAACCGTAAAAAGGACTCTGGATAAGATCAATTTAACCCTTAGAGAATATTCACAATCAAAATATGATTATAAAATTGATGATAAAGGGATTTTTGGGGATCTAGGTTCTGTAACAGCTGGGATTAAACTTGTAGGGAATAACACTTCTGAGATCTTAGCAATGATCATGAATACAGGAGAAAATCTTAATAATAATACCCATACCCTATCAAATGCCTCTTCTGGACTCTCATCTGCTGCAAATTCGCAAGCAGCATCTTTAGAAGAGACTGGGGCATCTTTAGAAGAGATCACCAATAGGATCAAAAACAATACACAAAACACAATGAAGATGTCTACTTTAGCTTCAGATGTGAATAGATCAGCCACTGAGGGTGAAAAACTCGCACACTCAACTTCACAAGCAATGGAAGATATTGTTAATGAAGTAACCCATATCAATGAAGCTTTAACTATTATAGATCAAATAGCTTTCCAAACAAATATCCTCTCACTTAACGCTGCAGTTGAAGCGGCAACTGCTGGAGAAGCAGGGAAAGGATTTGCGGTAGTTGCAGGGGAAGTAAGAAACCTTGCAAGTAGGAGTGCTGAGGCTGCTAGTGAGATTAAAGCACTTGTTGAAAATGCTACAAATAAAGCAAATGCAGGGAAACAAGTTGCTACCAATATGATCGATGGATATAAACAACTCAATCTTAATATTAACGATACAACTACTCTTATTAGTGAAGTTGCACAATCTTCACAAGATCAACAAAATGCGATTATCCAAATCAATGACGCTATCACTGACCTTGATCAAACAACACAAAAGAACTCTTCAGTTGCAGGAGAGATATCATCACTATCAAATAATATTGAGCAAATGTCAAATAATCTTGTAAGTGCGGCAGCAAAAGCTAGCTTTTTACAAGAGACGAGAAAACAAGTATGTGATGTAGATCTTATCTATGAGATCGCTGATCTTAAAGTTGCATTATTTAACTATAAAGATGATGTATATTCAAGACTTGCAAATCATACAGATAATCAAGTAGTTCCATTTAAACAACTTGATACTTGGTTAGAAAATTTTCACAGAAAATACCCTGAACTTGACAACTCTACAGTGAAAAATTTAAAATCTATGAACCAAAGTCTTTACCAAAATCTTAAAAATCTTATGGATTCTTGTGCAAAAAACGAGACAAATAATGTAATTAATGATTTTGCAAAGAATGTTGAGATAGAATCTATGAGGATTTTTGGAACTCTTAACCATATTAAAGAGATCAAATGTATAAACGAAGAGGTAAAAGCTTAATGGAAAAACAAGAAATAATTGGACAACTATGTGAAATCATTGAAGAATCTGAAAAAATGACAAATGAAGTTATGGATCATCTTGACATTGTTTTAGAGAAATTAGGTGAATTAACTGAAAGTAAAAATTTACAAAGTGATATTGACTCTATAAAAAACAATATCTTTGTAACACTAGAATCGATGCAAGCACAAGATGCACATAGACAAAAAATGGAGCGTATTGTCAACACTTTAGATCCAGAAAATGGAAAGTTTGCATCAAGTGCAAAACATATCACAGGAGATAAAGATGATGGTGATCTTGTATCTGCTGATGAGTTAGAAGCACTTATTGCTGCAGCAAATGCTTAAACTAGCTCCTTATGGAGTAACTCACTTATAAGCTCTGTAGCATAACTTCCTTTTGGAAGTTCAAAATTGATCTCATACCAATTCTTCTCTTCATTAAATATTGCATCAATATTTGAAGGGAAGATCCATGCAAATCTTCGTGAACCTTGCTCATTTACATCTACTATATATTCTTTTTCATATAAAAGTGCATCATCTATTGCATGCTTTACTTTTTTTCCATTTAAGATCCCAGTTGGAACTCTATCTCTATTGAAAAACTTTTCTGCTTCTTCGTGTAACTCCTCAGCATAAAATATTCTTCCATATGGATAGTGTGAAAAAACATCCCCTTTTAAAACTTTAAAAGGGTGTTGTTGCTGTTTTAAGTTTTTAATAGTTTCTATGTTAAATGAAACTTGAGACTCTATCTCTCTAGCTTCAAAGCTCTCTATCATTTTACTAAGTTTTATTCTACTTGATAACCATTGATTAAAAATATGAGATTGATACGCATTAATATACATTTGTCTGAGTTTTCTATCTCTTACTTTTAACTTTCCATCAAGTAAGTCTCTCCCTTTTTGGTAATTATCTTTTTCTATTCCAAATCTCTGAAATCCAAAATAATTAGGCATTCCAAATTTTTTAATCTCTTCTAAGGCAAAATCTAACTTTTTTTTATCCACATTTTGAACTTGCTTTAAACGGATAAAAAACTTATTCCCTTTTAAGTGCCCTATTCTTATTTTATTATTATGGTACGTTTTTTCTAATATCTTAATCTGTGGATGTTCAAAACCATCCACTTTATCTTCAAAACTCTTATGAAGTGAAATATACTGTACTGTCATGGCATTTTTGTCTTTTAAGCCTGCATAGCCGATATCTCGAGATTTACACCCAAGGTGATTTGATAAGATATTGACCATATCCCACGTGGAGAGATCTTTTTTACGAATCAATAAAATAAGATGTTCTCCATCTCCACTAAACTCATACAAAGGAACTTCTGTCACTACAAAATCTTCTTTACTTTGTTTAAAAAACACATCGATTGGGCTATGATTTAAATAATATAATTTTTCCATTACTTCTTTCCAAAATGGTGGGGATTACATGGAGATGAATATGTTCCCATTTTTGCCTCTGCAAAAAAGTTGATTTTCACTCCATAATATTTTGCAATATGCTGCACTTTTTCTTTATCCTCTTTTTTTATTGAAAAAAGGATCTCATACTCTTCTCCACTACATCCCTTTTCTTTAGAAATAAGATCAAAAAACTCAAATCCTATATCATTGATACTGCTTAATCTTTCTAGTTCAAAAAAGAGTCCATCAGAGATATCCATAGCACTTGTTACATACGTTGAGATATCATAAAAGAACTTGTTTTTTAATACAGGTCGTATAAACTTTGAATCAGCCCCTATTGACTTATTTTTAAGTAATGCTTCAAAATCTTTTTTTACACTTCCTAACTCTCCTGTGTAACATAGTAGATCACCCTGCTTTAAGCCTTTTCTACAAATCGGATTTTTAGTATGAGAGACAATGGTAATAGAGATATCAAGTTTTACATTTGATATAGTATCTCCACCAATGATCTCTATCCCATACTCTTTTGCTACTTCATTAAAGCCATATGCTAGCTCTTCAAGTTCCTCTTTCGTAAAATCACTAGGGATCGCAACACTTAAAAGTGCATACTTTGGAATAGCATTCATCACAACAGCATCACTTATATTTACAAGCATCGCTTTTGCTGCAATTTGTTTTAAACTCATCCACTCTCTTTTAAAATGGACATTTTCAAAAAATGCATCCATACTATAGACCATCTCGCCAATAACAGCTCCATCATCCCCTATATATTTTGAGTCAACGAATTGTTTGATAAAATAACTTTCTTTATCGAATATTTTTTCCATAAAGGAGATTATAGCATTTAATAGATATAATATAGGCTATTTTTTTTTAAAGGTGAATTCGTTGGATTATTTAAAGGTTATTGGAAAAAACAAACTACAAGGAAGTGTAAAGATAAGCGGGGCAAAAAATGCAGCCTTACCCCTTTTAGCAGCTACTATACTTTCAAATAATAAAATCACTATTGATAATCTTCCTAATGTTGCAGATATAAATACTCTTTTAAATCTTTTAGAGATGTTAGGGTCTAGTTATTCTAACAATGAAACCTCTCTTGAGATCGACTCTACATCTATCAAAAGAACAAAAGCAACCTATGATATTGTAAAAACTATGCGTGCCTCTATCTTAGTACTTGGCCCTTTACTTGCACGATTTGGGCATTGTGAAGTATCACTTCCTGGAGGATGTGCTATTGGACAGCGTCCTGTTGATCTTCATCTCAAAGCTCTTGAAGAGATGGGAGCAAAGATAGAGATAAAAAATGGATATATCCAAGCAACCACTGATGGCCCACTTATTGGAGCTAAGATCGTTTTTGATAAGATCACAGTCACTGGTACTGAAAATATTGTGATGGCAGCAGCCCTTGCACAGGGAACTACAACAATTATCAATGCAGCGAAAGAGCCTGAAGTGGTACAATTGTGTGAAGTACTAAAAGATGCAGGAGTGAACATCAAAGGGATCGGTACTGATGAGATCATAGTAGAGGGGAGTGACCAAAAACTTCTTAATATGAAAGATTTTACAATTATTCCTGATAGAATTGAAGCGGGTACTTATCTATGTGCTGGAGCAATCACCAATTCAGTATTAACTATTGAAAATGTACGACCTGATCATTTAGAAGCAGTGATCTCAAAACTTGAACATATGGGATTTATGTTTATGAGTGAGAAAAGTAGTATTACCATTTTACCTGCAAATAAAATTAAACCTGTTAATATAACAACCAAAGAATATCCAGGGTTCCCCACAGATATGCAAGCTCAGTTTATGGCATTAGCTACTATGGCTGATGGAGTAAGTATCATTGATGAAAAACTCTTTGAAAATCGATTTATGCATGTGGCTGAGCTTATTCGTATGGGAGCTGATATCACTTTAAATGGTACAGTTGCAACTATAAAAGGAACCCCAAAATCCCTTTTGGGAGCTGATGTGATGGCTACGGATCTTCGAGCAAGTAGTGCACTTGTACTTGCAGCACTTATAGCTGAAGGGGAAACAAAAATTCATAGAATATATCATTTAGATAGAGGATATAATAAACTAGAAGAAAAACTCACGAATCTAGGAGCATCTATTTCTAGAGGTAAGGAAAAAGCATGAAACATTTTTTAACACTAAAAGATTTTACAAAAAAGGAATTGCAAGAGATCTTAGATCTAGCAATCACTATAAAACAAGAAACAAAACAAAAAGTATTTAAAGAGTACCTTCCAAAACAAACCTTAGGGATGGTCTTTGAAAAAAGCTCAACAAGAACTCGAGTAAGTTTTGAAACAGGTATCTATCAACTTGGTGGAGTTGGACTCTTCTTAAGTTCAAACGATATACAACTAGGACGAGGTGAGCCTATTAGAGATACTGCACGTGTAATTAGTCGTATGGTTGATATGATCATGATACGAAACGATTCACAAGAGGAACTTGCAGAGTTTGCATCATACTCAAAAGTACCAGTTATCAATGGTCTTACAGATAAATACCACCCTGTTCAACTTATGGCCGATTATCTTACTATTATGGAATATGGATTAGATAAAGATCTTAAAGTTGCTTATGTGGGTGATGGAAATAATATGGCACACTCTTGGATGATGTTAGCTGCTGTTATGGGGTTTGAGCTTAGAATTGCAACACCTAGAGGATATGAAGTAGATAAAGAGATCTATTTTGAAGCACTCCAACTTGCTAAAAAAAGTGGCGCAACGATCATCACTACAGATGATCCAAAAGAAGCAGTAAGAGATGCAACTGTTGTTACAAGTGATACATGGATATCAATGGGTCAAGAGAAAGAAAAAGAGAGACGAATCAAAGACTTTAGAGGCTTTAAAGTTGGCTCAAACCTTATGAAACTAGCTGATGCTAAAGCTCAATATATCCACTGTCTTCCAGCTTATAGAGGATATGAAGTGAGTGAAAAAGTATTTGAGCGATATGCAGATATTATCTTTGATGAAGCAGAAAATAGACTTCATGCACAAAAAGCTATTATGGTATGGCTTGATCAACATAGAGGATAAGAATGGTTGATTTTTCAAAATTTACAAAATACTCAAAACCTGGTCCTAGATATACAAGCTATCCAACAGCACCTGAATTTCATGAGAACTTTAAACAAGAGGATCTTATAAAGTTTTATAAAAATCAAAGTGATGAGAGACCGCTCTCTTTATATATCCATCTTCCCTTTTGCAGAAGTGCTTGTTATTTTTGTGGATGCAATGTTATCTTTACCTCTAAAGAGGATAAAAAAGTACGATATATTGAGTATCTAAAAAAAGAACTACAAATATTAAAACAACATCTTAATACCAATAGAATGATCTCACAAATGCACTTTGGTGGAGGAACTCCAACTTTTTTTAGTGCTGAGCAGTTAGATGAAGTGATCAAAGCAATTAAAGAGGTTTTTCCAAACTTTGAAAAAGATGCAGAGGTTTCATGTGAGGTTGATCCAAGATATTTTACTGCACAGCATATGGATGTATTAAAAGCTGGTGGATGTAATCGTCTAAGCTTTGGAGTACAAGATCTTGATCCAAAAGTTCAAGAAACAATTCATAGGATCCAGCCTTTTGAAACCACTGCAAATGTTGTAAAGATTGCACGTGAAGCTGGGATAAACTCAGTAAATATTGACCTTATCTATGGACTTCCTCATCAAACAAAAGAGAGTTTTGCTAAAACTATAAGAGAAATCATCACTCTTGATCCTGATAGACTTGCAGTATTTAATTATGCTCATGTTCCTTGGATGATGAAGACTCAAAGAAAATTTGATGAAACAACCTTTGCACCTCCATCAACTAAACTAGAGATCTTACAAGATACTATTGGATTCTTTACCTCAAACGGATATAAAATGGTAGGGATGGATCACTTTGCTAAACCTACAGATGAACTTTTCCAAGCAATAGAAAAAAGCGAACTTCATAGAAACTTCCAAGGATACACTACAAAAGGTGGAGCTGATCTTATTGGAATCGGTGTCACTTCTATTGGAAATGGCCTTGATTATTATGTGCAAAACTATAAAGATCTTAAAACCTATGAAGCCTCAATTGATGAGGGAAAACTTCCAGTTTTTAAAGGATACTCTTTAAATGATGATGATATCTTACGACAATATGTGATTATGGAATTGATGTCAAACTTTTCACTTGATATAAAAAGAGTTGAAGAGAAATTTAATATCAACTTTAAAGAATACTTTGCAGATGCACTCACTGCTTTAAAAGAGTTTGAAGAAGCGCAAATTTTAACTATAACAGATGAAAAGATCCAAGCCAATGAAACAGGAGCCATGCTTATAAGAAATATATCAATGCCATTTGATGCTTATTTAAATAATATCCCTGAAGATAAAAGAAGATTTAGTAAAACCATATAAAGAAGAGATATGATACCTACTGTTGAAGAGATTTGCTCAAAAGAACTCGTGACAACTACCATAGACTCTTCCATAGAAGAGTCTATCCGCAAAATGGCACAAGCCAATGTAAGAAGTATATTAGTAGAAGATGATACAAAAAAAGACTATTATATACTTACCGCAGATGATGCTATAGAGTTTAAACTTCAAAACATCTCACTAAAAAGAAAACTCAATGATGTGGTTTTAAAAAGAGTGCATACTATTGATGCAAAAGTCAATCTTCTTGAACTTATCAACCATACTGAGATGATCTCAGAATATATGATCGTTGTCTTAGAAAATAAAACTATTGGAATCTTATCCCAAACTGATATCATTAATAATATTGATCCCAAAATACTCATAGAGCGACAAACTATTGGAAAACTGATCTTACAATATTCAGCTATCACTGTGTATGAAAATGAAGCGACTGTCAATACTATTAAACAGATGAAACAAAAACATGTGGATGCTGTGATAGTACTAGGAGAAAAAGATCAACCAACAGGGATCTTTACTACTAAAGATTTTTTAAATATTTTACATCAAAATAGTGATCTTTCCTTACCTATTAAAACCTTTATGAGTTCCCCCTCTTCTTACAGTCAGTGAAGATGCAAAGATCTCTGAAGTTTTAGACTTTATCAAAGAGAAACACTTTAAAAGAGTAGTGGTCACTAATAAAGATGGGGTTATCTCTGGACTTATCACACAAAGTGAGATCTTAAGAGTGATCAATAATAAATGGATGGAGATGATCAAAGAGAGAGGAAATGAGCTCTCAAAACTTAATGAAAAGCTTATAGAAAAAGCTACAACCTTAGAAGAGAAAGCTTCAAAAGATTATCTCACCACACTTTTTAATAGACGAAAATTCAATACCCTTATCCAATATGAGATCTCTCAAATAAAAAGAAATAAACATAGAAACCTTTCCATTTTAATCATTGACCTTGATAATTTTAAATTTATCAATGATACCTATGGTCACGATATTGGAGATGATATTTTAGTAGAGTTTTCAAAAATATTAAAACTCTCTTGTAGAGAGAGTGATATAGTATGTAGATGGGGTGGAGAAGAGTTTGCTTTAGCTCTTCCTGAGACCACTTTAGACAATGGGATGGTTGTAGCTGAGAAGATCAGACAAAGTATAGAATCTCATATCTTTCCACATGAACTAAAACTCACCTGCTCTTTAGGCCTAGCACAGTTTCATAGTAATGACACCTACACAGATTTTTTCAAACGCGCTGATGAAGCACTCTATTGTGCAAAAAATAGTGGAAAAAACAGGGTCGAAATAGAACGTATTTAGTTTTTAATCAAAACTTCGATATAATCCACCCTTAATTATAAATACATAACTAATAAACTTAAATAGTAAGGGAATGTTTTGAGAACACACTATTGTACAGATGTTACTGAAAAAAATATAGATGAAGTTGTTACTGTTGCTGGTTGGGTAAACAGTAGACGTGACCACGGTGGACTTATCTTTATCGATTTAAGAGATAAAGGTGGATTGGTTCAGCTTGTATGTGATCCAGCAGATAATAAAGATGCTTGGTCTATTGCTGAGGGTGTAAGAGATGAGTTCGTACTTATTGCAACTGGAAAAGTAAGAGCTAGAGGGGAAGGATTAGAAAATCCAAACCTTATCACAGGAAAAATAGAGATCGTTGTAGAGAACCTAGTGATTGAAAATAGATCAAAGCCAATGCCATTTGATCTAAATGATGAGAAAGTAAATGAAGAGATCAAGCTTAGAAATAGATTCTTAGAGCTTAGATCAACAAAATCTTATGAGATTTTCCAACTTCGATCAAAAGCTAATATCGCTGCAAGAAAGTCTCTTGATGAGATGGGATTTTTAGATGTTGAGACTCCAATTTTAACAAAATCTACTCCTGAGGGTGCAAGAGATTATCTAGTACCAAGTAGAGTTCATCATGGAGAGTTTTATGCGTTGCCACAATCTCCACAACTTTTTAAACAACTTTTAATGGTATCTGGATTTGATAAATATTTTCAAATCGCAAAATGTTTTAGAGATGAAGACTTAAGAGCAGATAGACAACCAGAATTTACTCAAATTGATGTTGAGATGTCTTTTTGTGACCAAGAAGATGTGATCAAAGTAGCTGAAAAACTGATCTATGATATTTTTACATCTTGTGGAAAAGAGATCTCTACTACATTTAATAGAATGACTTACAATGATGCTATGGAAAAATATGGATCAGACAAACCTGATATGAGATTTGGTATGGCTATGGTTGATGTGGATACTATCTTTGCAAGAAGTACAAATGAGATCTTCTCAAATATCGCAGCTAACCCAACAAAAAATAGAATCAAAGCTCTTAGATGTCCAAATGGAGATAATATCTTCTCTAAGCGACAAATGAAAGGTTTTGAAGACTATGTAAGAAAATTTGGAGCGCATGGTCTAGGATACTTCCAAATGAAAGAGGATGGTCTAAAAGGACCACTTACTAAATTCTTTAGTGAAGCTGATCTTGAAGAGATCGTAAAAGTAACAGAGCTTGAAGTTGGAGATGTAGTATTCTTTGGAGCTGGAGATAAAAAGACTGTATGGGATTATATGGGAAGATTTAGATTATTCTTGGCTGAGCAAATGGATATCATTCCAGCTGATACTTATGAATTCTTATGGGTAGTTGATTTCCCTATGTTTGAAGTAGAAGATGGGAAAATGAAAGCACTTCACCACCCATTTACTATGCCAAAAGATCTAAGTGATACAAGTGATCTTGAAGCAATCGAATCAATCGCATACGATCTTGTATTAAACGGAACAGAGCTTGGTGGTGGATCGATCAGAATCCATAAAGAAGATATCCAAGCAAAAGTGTTTGAATTGATGAATATAAGTGAAGAGGAGCAAAGAGAGAAATTTGGATTCTTATTAGATGCACTTCAGTTTGGTGCGCCTCCTCATGGTGGGTTTGCGATGGGATTTGATAGAATGATCATGCTTCTAGCTGGAACTGATTCTATTAGAGATGTTATTGCTTTCCCTAAAACGCAAAAAGCTCAATGTCTCCTTACTCAAGCTCCCTCAAATGTAGATGAAGAGCAATTAGAATTAGACAAAAAGTTGATGCTTAATAATTAAACCTCTTTTATAAAAAAGCCTCATCAAATTGATGAGGCTTTTTTAGATGCTATTGAAGAAGCTACTCAAATAGCTACAAAAACAAAATTAAATATAGATGATGTTCCTACTTTTGTTTCTATATTAAGAGAAGATGAGCTTAAAAAGTTTGGATATAAAAATCTTTATGAAGCATTATCTTCTATTCCTGGAGTGAAACTTTCAATAGAACCAAGTGGAGCTAAAGAGCTTATCTTTAGAGGAGTCAAAGAGAAAGGGAAAATCAAACTTTTAGTTGATGGAGTAACGATCAATAATACCTATAGAGGTTCTATCTATTATTATTTAAATTTTCCTATAGAACTTATTAAAAGAATAGAAATCATCAGAGGTCCTGGAGCTATTTTATATGGATCAAATGCAGTGAGTGGTGTAGTAAATATCATCATAAAAAAAGAGGGAAAACAAATCTTTAGCACTTTAGGTTCTGAGCGATATATCCTAGGGGGATTCAATAGCAATTATGATCTTGGAGAATCAAATATCACCTTAAATGGATACTACCAAAAAGAGGATAAAGGGATCTTTACTGGTCCAGATAGAGCTGGAAACTATGAGGCTTAATGAAAAATATGGGTGCCTACAACGCTATT
>CBETOJ010000015.1:0-11821 GCA_965537725.1 uncultured Campylobacterales bacterium
TATGAATTTCTAAGTTCTTTATATTCTGTAGGAATAAGGAAGTTTTGTGATTGAATAAGAGTATCATAAAATCCATGTTTATATCCTAGCTCATAGAGTTTATCTAAAGCTTGATATTGTAGATCACTAAGCTCTATTGAGTTATCATTTGCATAGAGTCCTAAATAGGTTTGTAAGGTGTCATGGTCAACTCGGATAAGATCACGCTCAAGAAGCATCTTTGAGAGAAGTAGTTTATTGCTATTTGCTACTTTTACTGCTTTTATAAGTGTTTGTTCATAATCAATTGCTTTATTTAAAGGGATACTTCTTCGTAAACACATCCCTCCAAGAGGTAAAGGAAGCTCTTTTCCTGCAAGCTCAGTCCAGATATCCCAAAGTTCAGCTTCCACTTCAAGTTCAGTATCATAAGTAAGAATTGATTCATGGATAAGAACCCCAGCATCTACTTTCCCATCAAGTACTGCTTGTTCGATCTCTAAAAAATTCATATATGTGATTCTTGCATCTGGATATTTTATTTTAAATAATAAAGCATTTGTAGTATATTCACCACTAAGAGCTACTTTAAAGTTTCTTTTGAGTTTGGTATCTTTTTTCTTGACTAGTTTTGGTCCATACCCCTCACCAAAACTTACTGCAGTTTTTAAAAGTGCAAACTCATATTTTACAAATGGATACAAAGCAAAACTAATCGCACAGATATCATACTCACCTCTTAGCGTTGCTTGATTTAATGTCTCTATATCTTTTGCCACATTATCAAATCGTGTATTTGGAAGATCAACCCAACCAAATCTAATGGCATAGTACATAAAAATATCATCTGCATCAGGTGAGTGTGCCACTGTAATTGTGTCCAAAATATTCCTTTATAGTTTACTGAGATCTTCTAAGGTAGTGATATTCGCAGCTAGTTTGTTATTGACTTCTAAAAACTCTAGTTCTGGCTTACTATCAGCCACTACTCCAGCTCCAGCTTGAAAGATCACAGTGTCATCTTTTATCAGTGTGGTTCGAATAGTAATAGCACTATCCATATTTCCATCAAAGCCAAAATATGCAATACTTCCGCTATAAAATGATCGTTTTAAGCCCTCAAACTCTGCAATCAACTCCATAGCCCTAATCTTTGGAGCTCCTGTCATAGTCCCTGCTGTAAAAGTTGCAGCAAAAAGATCAAACATATCATATTTTTCATCTATGGTTGCTTCTACATCTGAGACTAAATGCATCACGTGAGAATATCTCTCAACTCGCATCTTGTCTGTTACTTGTACGGTTCCTACTTTTGCTACTCGCCCCACATCATTTCTTCCAAGGTCTATAAGCATTACATGCTCAGCTACTTCTTTTGGGTCACTCCGCATTTCACGTTCCATTTCCATATCTTTTGCATGGGTTTTTCCACGTTTTCTTGTCCCTGCAATTGGTCGTAAAAGGATTCGATCATTGGTAAGTCTTACCATCACTTCAGGGGAGCTTCCAGCGATACAAAAATCTTCATACTCTAATAAAAATAGATATGGACTTGGATTTTTACTTCGTAAAGCTCTATAAAAACTTAAACTATCTATTTTAGCTCGTCTTGTATATCGATTGGTCATAAGGATCTGAAATACATCTCCATTTCGGATCATCTCTTTTGATTTTGCGATCATCTCAAAAAACTTTTCTTTTGAGTGTGCAAAACTTCCTTCATCTAAAAGCTCTACTTTTTTTAATGGTGTATAAGTAAAAGGCTCATTGAGTTTCTCTTCCACTTTTTTTATATACTGCTCCATTGATTTCATAGAAGTGACAAGTGTAAGATTAGAGTTTTTATGTGAATAGACTAAAACCATTTTAGGACGGATAAGATCACAATCTGCGATATGAAACTCATCTTTAAGATCTGTCATAGATTTTTGAAGTACAGGCTCAAAAGTCGCAACCATATCATAGCCCATATTTCCAATGAAGCCATCAATAAGGCCGATCCCTAACTCTTCCCCTTTTTGTTTATAAAGAGTTTTATCTAGATTTTTGTAATACTCTTTTAAAAACACAAATGGATTTTTATCAATCTCTGTTATCGTTCCATCTTCATTTTTATGAAAACTTTTTTCATCTTTATGCCAAACTCTTTCACGATCTCCAATAATGATATAACTAAAGTTTCCATCATCACTATTAACAACTGATTCAAAAAGAAAAGTGATCTCTTGGCTAAAGATCTCCTTTACTTTTTGATAAATAGAAACTGGGGTAAATTGGTCTAAAAAAATCTGCTTTGTATAAAACTCCATTCAATCCCTTTAAAACTTCACAACATAAGCACCAGATCGTTTTAACTGTTGCTTAATCAATGGAAGCTTTTGGCTTGCAATGGCTCTTGTTGGATATGGTCCTATGATCACTTTATTATACATAGTTCCTTTTACATTCACAGGATGAATAGCATACACATACCCTTTTGTTCTAATCTCAGTTAAAAGAGCTTTTGCTGGCTGTTTTGTAAAAGCACCAACTTGCACATAATACCCAGCTACTTTTGAGCTACTTACTTGAGGTTGAGCTGATTTTACCTGTGGAAGTGCAGGAACTTTTTTCTCCACTTTTACTTGATCTTTTGTCACACTATTTTTTGTCTCAACCACTTTAGCTTTTTCTTGAACCGTTCCTTTTTCTACTTTTGGTTGAACTGGTTTAGGAGCCACTTGTGTATCTGGAACAGAATCTAATCCTAATGGATCTCTTACTGCTTCCTCTTTTTGAGGTTTTTGAATAAGTAAAGGAGTCTCTTTTTGTGCAACCTCTTTAGGAAGCTCTAGCTTTGGCTGTGCTTCTTGACGCTGATTTTCTAACTCTTGCATCTCTTTTTGTGCATCTTTTTTCTCTACCGCTTTTTGAAACTCTTCATTTGAATCTATTTTATCTAAGATCTTATCGGTAATAAGCTCTTTTTGTTCTGGAGTTTCATTTTGTAATGAATCTTGGGTATCACTATTTGACACAACACGGATCACTAAAATAGTGATCACAAAAACTAAAATCAAAGCAAGCCCTAAGAGTATATATTTTTTCTTTGCTTTATTAGGATCTTCAGGTTCTAGCCTAATATCTTGTATCGTCTCACGATGGGGAGTTGATTGTTGGGTTTGTGATGAAGAAGACATACTTGCAAGATCATTTAAAGAAAGATCAACATATGCAGATTCCTCTTGTTCCTCTACATTCTGTTCTTTTTTATATACTGATTCTCTTTTTAAAGCTTTGAGCTTTTCTTGTTCACGTCTTAATCTTTCTTGCTCTTGTTCAAGTGCAACATTTCTCATAAACTCTTTTCCATCAACTTCCATAATCCCCTCCTTTTAGCGTTAGATATTAATAGGTTGATTGTGTATAAATAACAAATTTTTTCGCTAACTCTTCAAGTTCGCTATTAACCGTTTTTTGTAACTCAACGTTGCTAATATCATCTAACACATCTGCAATTTTATTTGCAATAATTTCAAATTCAGCTTCTTTCATCCCTCTAGCTGTAAGTGCAGGAGATCCAATTCTAATACCACTTGTAACAAATGGGCTTCTAGTCTCACCTGGAACTGTATTTTTATTTACAGTAATTCCTGCATTTCCAAGTGCTGCATCAGCATCTTTCCCTGAGAAATCTTTATTTAAAAAGCTTACTAATACTAGATGATTATCTGTACCGTCACTTACTAAATCATATCCTCTTTTTACTAATACTTCCCCTAATACTTTTGCATTCGCTTTTACTTGCTTAGCATATTCTTTCCAAGCTGGTTTTAAGATCTCACCAAAAGCAACTGCTTTTGCAGCAATCACATGTACAAGTGGTCCACCTTGGATCCCTGGGAAGATAGCTGAATTGATCTTTTTAGCAATATCTTCATCATTACACATGATCATACCACCTCTTGGACCTCTTAAAGTCTTATGAGTTGTAGTTGTTACAACATCTGCATAAGGGAATGGGCTCATATGCTCACCAGCTGCAACTAAACCAGCAATGTGAGCGATATCAGCAAATAAATATGCACCAACTGCATCTGCTATTTCTCTAAATTTTTTAAAATCAATCTCTCTAGCATATGCTGAAGCACCACAAACGATGATTTTTGGTTGAGTGATTTTTGCAATATCCATCACTCTATCATAATTGATTCTACCATCAAGCTCTACTCCGTAGTAAAATGCATGATAGTTCTTTCCTGAAAAAGATGGTTTAGATCCATGAGTAAGGTGTCCACCATGAGATAGATCCATACCTAAAATTTTATCTCCAGCTTTGATAAGTGCAGCGTAAACTGCACCATTTGCTTGTGATCCTGAGTGTGGTTGAACATTTGCATAATTACATCCAAAAATCTCACACGCTCTATCAATCGCTAATTGTTCAACTTTATCAGCAAATTCACATCCACCATAGTATCTTTTATATGGATATCCTTCAGCATACTTATTTGTAAATACTGATCCCATAGCTTCCATAACTGCTGGAGATGTAAAGTTTTCACTTGCAATCATCTCTAAGTGATTTGTTTGTCTTTCCAACTCATTTTCAATAATATCAAATACTTCTTTGTCCGCTGTTGCTAAATTGTCATTACTTAAAAAACTCATCATTTTTCCTTTTTATAAATTTATTTTACTCTTCGTTATCATCCGCAAGAAGATCTATTTCTTTAGCGATAGGCTTCATTGCTGGAAATAACAATACATCTCGAATACTATGTTGATTTGTAAGCATCATCACCAATCTATCAATCCCTATCCCTTGGCCAGCTGTTGGAGCCATACCATAAGATAAAGCATTTACAAAGTCTTCATCCATCTCATGAGCTTCATCATCACCACTATCTTTTGCTGCCATCTGCCCTTCAAATCGCTCTAATTGATCAATTGGATCATTAAGCTCTGAAAATGCATTTGCTATCTCTTTTCCTGCAATAAAAAGCTCAAATCTATCTGTAAGATGTGGTTGATCATCACTTCTACGTGCTAGTGGTGAGATCTCTACAGGGTATTCTGTGATAAATGTAGGATTGATAAGTTTTTCTTCCACATACTCATCAAACATCTCCCCTTGAAGTTGTCCTAAGTTCATAGAGTCATTTACCTCTACTCCACTTTTTGTAAGATATGCTATCGCTTTTTCTTTATCGATTGCCACATCAGCTGGTACTCCACCAATATCTGTAAGAGATTGAATAAGTGGAATCTCTGAAAATTCTGAAAAATCTATTTTAAGCTCACCATATGGTAATACTGTAGGTAAATTTAAATGATCAAAAAGATAATCAAAATACTCTTTTGTAATCTCAATTAAATCTTTATAGGTTTTATATGCCCAGTAAAACTCAATTGAAGTAAATTCAGGATTATGCGTTGCATCCATCCCTTCATTTCTAAAGTTTCTATTGATCTCAAATACCGCTTCAAATCCACCAACAATTAGTCTTTTTAGATAAAGCTCTGGTGCAATTCTAAGGAATCTATCAACTCCAAGTGCATTATGGTGCGTTACAAATGGTTTTGCATTTGCTCCACCCGCAATTGGATGCATCATCGGAGTCTCAACTTCTAAGAAACCTTTATCTTCAAAGAATCTTCTTGTTAAAGAGATCACTTTAGATCGTGTATGGAAAGTTTTTCTTACCTCAGAGTTCATAATAAGATCAAGATATCTTTGTCTGTACCTTAGCTCTTTATCTGTGATCCCATGATATTTCTCAGGAAGTGGAGAGATCGCTTTTGTAAGCATTTTGATAGTATTAGCATGTAGTGAAAGTTCCCCTTTTCCTGTTACAAAAGGATACCCCTCCACTTCAACAATATCTCCTACTTCAAAACTCTTTTTAAAGGTTTCATTATAAAACCCTTCAGCTAAATTATCTCGTGCCACATATACTTGAAGAAGTCCACTTTCATCTTCTATTTTTACAAAACTTGCTTTTCCCATTAGTCGAAAGAACTTGATTCTCCCAGCTACGGTATACACTCTATTTTCATCTCTTTTGTTCTCAGTGGTTTCTACATCACTATTTACATTTAAAAACTTCTCGATCGTTGTATTTCTACGTGATCTATTGCAATATGGATTTACATCTTGACTTCTTAATAGGTCTGCTTTTGCTATTCTTTGTTGTATATATTTATTCTCGAACAATATTTTTCCTTACTCTTTTGATTCTTTTTGATCTGTCTGTGTATTTGTGCTCTGTTGAAGTTGTTTTTGTAACTCGTCAGCTTTTTTCTCCATCTCCTCTTTTGAAACCTCTTCAATAGTCTCTTTTGCAGAGTTTAGCACATTATCAAACTGTTTTGTAACGTCCCCTTGTAACTTGGTCGTATCAAGCTTAATAATATATGCCCCCGTATCTTGTAAAAGTGGAAAAACAAAGCTATTTGCTACTTTTGGAGCTAAATTATCATTGATAACTTTAACTTGTGATACTGCATATGCGATGATCGAAAAGAGTAAAAATATCTTTCCAGCACCAAAGATAAACCCAAATACTCTATCAAAGATCCCTAAGCCACTAGCATCAAATATCTTTTGCAATACAATCCCTAAAAGATACGCTAAAATCCAAAATACAATAAGTGAAGCTATAAATCCTACTAGAAGAATGGTATTCTCATTTGACATTGGGATAAGGTCATTAATAATATACCCACTATCTTTGGCCATTCTAGAAGCTACAAAAACTCCCCCTACAATTCCAATAAGTCCAAAAAGTTCTTTAATAAGACCTCGAAAAAGTCCTTTAAGTCCTAATATAACGATGAGTGAAATAACAATAATATCAAGTATGACAAGATTTTCCAAAAAAATTCCTAACAATTATCTTTTAAATTTTTCGTGATTATACCCAAAAGAAACTAAGATAATCTAAAAGTGATTTGATGTACAATCCGCTTATGATAAAAAGATATGAAACAAAAAAAATCTATGTAGGTAATGTGGCTGTTGGAGGAGATGCTCCTATCTCAGTTCAATCGATGACCTATTCTAATACCCATGATATACAAGCTACAGTGGAGCAGATCAATAGACTTCACTTTGCTGGAGCTGATATCGTTCGAGTTGCAGTTCCAAATATGGAAGATGCTCTTGCACTTAAAGAGATCAAAGCTCAAACCTCACTACCTATGGTAGCTGATATTCACTTTCATTATAAATTAGCTTTAGAAGCTGCTAAATGGGTAGATTGTATCCGTTTTAACCCAGGGAACATTGGAGAACAAAGTAGAATAAAAGAGATTGTAAAAGCGTGTAAAGAGAGAAATCTTCCTGTTCGAATTGGAGTAAACTGTGGAAGTTTAGAATCGCAGTTTGAAGATAAATATGGACAGAGCGCCAAAGGGATGGTAGAATCAGCTCTTTACAATATAAAATATCTAGAAGACCTAGACTTTACAGATATAAAAATATCTTTAAAAGCAAGTGATGTACAAAGAACTGTAGAAGCCTATAGAATGCTTCGACCTTTAAATAATTATCCTTTCCATCTAGGAGTCACTGAAGCTGGAACTGAGTTTCACTCTACTATAAAATCTTCAATTGCACTTGGAGCACTTTTACTTGATGGGATTGGTGATACTTTAAGAGTCTCTATGACAGGAGAGCTTGAAAAGGAGATCGAAGTTGGACGGGCTATTTTAAAAGATGCAGGAGTGATTAAAGATGGTCTTAATATCATCTCTTGTCCAACGTGTGGAAGAATTGAAGCTGATCTTGTAAGTGCAGTTAAAGAAGTAGAAAATGCTACAAAGCATATAAAAACACCTCTAAATGTTTCGGTAATGGGATGCGTAGTCAATGCGATTGGTGAAGCAAAAAGTGCTGATGTGGCGATTGCTTATGGAAAAGGGAGTGGACTTATTATAAAAAAAGGTGAAGTGATAGAAAAACTCCCAACAGATAAACTACTTGACAAATTTTTACAAGAGGTAGAAAAAGAGGTTCAAAAACAAAAGGATACGAATGGGTGAAATAAACCAATTCTCTTACGAAACTGCAAAGCTTCTAAGTGAGAAAAAAAACTTTATTATTGAAGAGTTTTTTGATAAAAATATTATAGGACAATCTATTGAAGAGAGTGATACCTCAAGTATCAAAAATATCTACCAAAATATCATCTCTTTTTATTGTCTAGGGAAAAGTAAAGAGCTAGCATCTGCATATATGGAACTTACAGCTTTATATATCGAACTAGAGATCCCTTATATTACTCTATTAAATGAGCTCAATCAACTCCAACATATTATTATGGAGTATTTGATCAATTATGAAAAACAAGATGATGTTATCACTATATATAAAGTGGGAAAATCTTCTGAGAATATTATTGCAAAAGAGTATCTTTATATCTATATACAAAAACTGATTTCCATGTGTAACCATAGACTCTCTAGCCTTGGAGATATGGTAGAACAATTTGTTGTAGAACATTATGCTGATCATCTTCATTGGTTAATTGAGCTTACACAAGCCTTGCAAAAAAATGAACTTGAGGAGTTTCCACAAACAGATAAAACCTTATGTAAATTTGGAAAATGGCTTATTAATGATGCAAAAAGTATTGTTCAAAACAACTCAAAACTAAAAGAACTTGATAGAGTCCATTCTCAGCTTCACTATATCTCTTCACAAGTAAAACATATCCTACTTAACAATGAAAAAGACTATGACGTACTCCTTACATATTTAGAAAAAGCAGAACTTTTATCACTCTCTATTGGAACAGAATTAGCGCTTATTGATAATACGATCATCAATAAAAAAGCCACCAAAGACTCTTTAACAGGAGCTTTAGGAAGACAAGTCTTAGCACAACTTTTTCAAAATCAGTATGAACTTTCCCTTGCTACCAACACCCGTTTTGCTATAGCACTTTGTGATCTTGATCACTTTAAACAAATCAATGATACTTATGGGCATGTAGCTGGAGATAAAATGCTTTACAACTTTGTTAAAAAAGTCAAAGAGAATATTCGTAACTCTGATATTATTATCCGTTATGGAGGAGAAGAGTTTATTCTCATTCTTCCTGCTATTGATTTACATAGGGCTTATATAGTTTTAGATAAAATACGCCAAAGTTTTGAAGAATTTGAACTTCATGAAGATGAAAAAACTATCAAAACAACTGTAAGCATAGGGCTAATAAGCCTACAACCAAAAGAAACATACAATAACATTTTTTTAAACCATTATATTAATAAAGCAGATATGAACCTATATAAAGCAAAAAAAAATGGTAGAAACCAAATAGTAAAAGAGGATCAAATATGAAAATTTTAGCAGTTGATGATTCACCAACAATGAGAGATCTTGTATCAGAAACTCTTATTAAATCAGGATACACTGACTTTGAAACAGCGATCGATGGGATTGATGCCTTAGAGAGAATAAATGACTCTGAAGAGGAATTTGAGTTTTTTATTATCGATATCAATATGCCAAGAATGGATGGGTTTGAGCTGATCTCAAACTTACGAAATATGTTTGATTATATGTCAACACCTATTATGGTTTTAACCACTGAGAGAAGTAATGAGATGAAAACAAAAGGGAGACAAGTTGGAGCAACTTCTTGGATCGTCAAACCATTTGATCAAGAAAAATTTAGAGATGGTATTCAATTGACATTAGATTATGTCAATCGAAACGAAACCTTTTAAGACTTCACAATCTCTTTAATCACTTCAAATATTTTTATCACAGAACTTATCTCACACCTTTCCCTATGTGAATGGGGAAAGAAAATATTAGGTCCAATTGAACATACATCAATATTTGGATATCTATCTTTAAATATGGCACACTCTAATCCTGCATGAATAGCATTTAAGGTAGTTTCAGGCACTATCTCTTTATATGCTTCATGAACTTCATAGATAAAGTTGTTTTTCTCTGGCTTCCATGGTGGATATTTTCCAGCAGTTGAGACATCAAATCCAAACATCTCTAAAAGAGATACCGTCTCTTTAGCTAGATTTTCTAAAGCTACTTTTTCCATGCTTCTAGCACTCAGACTAATTTTCACCCCATCAATGGTATTTTCAACTTTCGCTAAATTGATCGAATTTAAAACTACACCTAACTCTTTATCATATCCCCTTACACCATCAGCAAAGATATAGATAAAATCAACAATACTTTGATCAAGCCTTTTGTAATGTTCTGTATGCTGATCAACTTTTTCTATCTTCATATTTGGATGAGTTGCTTTTGGCTCATTATGTGATACGATAATAGCCCTTGCTGATTTTGGGATAGAGTTGATCCTTTGTCCCCCTTCAAGATCAAGAAGCTCCCCGCCACACTCTTTAATTGTTTTTACTAAAAGTTTTATAGCATTTGGGATATTTTTATCAATATCTACTCCACTATGTCCACCAACAAGATCATCAAGAGAGATCTCATACAGTGTTTTTTTCTCTTTATTTTTAAGATACTCCCCTTTATGTGTGGTAGCAAAAATATCAATCCCACCTGCACATCCAATACAGATCTCCCCTTCCATCTCACTATCAAGATTTAACATCTTCGAAGCTTGAAGCTCAAATTCTATATCATTTGCCCCAATCAATCCTATCTCTTCATCACTAGTAAAAAGATATTCAGCCTCTACTCCCTCTTCCATTAAGGCAAGCATATACGCACATCCTATCCCATTATCAGCTCCTAATGTAGAATCGCGTGCAACTAAAAACCCATCCTCTTCTAAAACTTCTGGGATTTTTCCATCTTCTAAACATACAATATCATAATGAGACTGCAAACAGATCTCCCTTTTGCCATCTTTTTTATAACACAATATATTGTTACTTGTATCTACTTCACAAATATAGTTATACTTTTTTGTGAACTCTTTTACATAATTTATAAAAGGCTCAAACGTCCCGCTACATCTTGGTATCTTTGTGATCTTTTTAAATATCTCTATATTTCTCATCTATCTATTCCAATAATTTTTTTTGATTATAACTTATTGTAGTTTATAATACTTTTTGCTTTTTATTAAAAATAATAACTCTAAAAACTCTCTTTCAAACATAACTTAAGTCTTACTTCAGTTTTCTCATTGTAACCAAATAGTAATCGTTTTATTTTATACTACGCCCGTTAAAAATCATAAAAGGAAATCAATCATGACAATGAAAAAAACTGCAATCTCGCTTTTAGCGGCGTCTGCTTTAGCTGTTACATTATCTGCTAGAGACCAAATCAAAATCGTTGGATCTTCAACTGTTTATCCATTCTCTTCTTCTGTTGCTGAAGAATTAGGTGCTACTACAAAATTCCCAACTCCAGTTGTTGAATCTACTGGTTCAGGTGGTGGAATGAAACTATTCTGTGCTGGAAACGATATGAACACTCCAGATATCACTAATGCATCTAGAAGAATGAAAACTAAAGAGTTTACTCTTTGTGAAAAAAATGGTGTAACTAATATTACTGAAGCTGTAGTTGGATACGATGGTATTGCAATTGCTCAAGCAAAATCAAACGCTCCTGTTTCTGTAACTAAAAAACAACTTGCACTTGCAACTGCTGCTGAAGTTCCAAGTAAAGATGGAAAATCTTTAATCGCTAACCCATACAAAAAATGGTCAGATATTGATGCTTCTTTACCAAACAGAGAGATCGTAGTTTATGGACCACCAAAATCTTCTGGAACAAGAGATGCTTTTGAAGAGATGGTTTTACAAAAAACTATCGGTAAAATGGATGTTTACAAAAATATATATAAAAAAACAAAAAACAAAAACCACACACAGTTCGAACCCACCACCACAAACA
>CBETOJ010000016.1:0-11787 GCA_965537725.1 uncultured Campylobacterales bacterium
AAGTTATATTTTTAAGTTATCTTTATTATAATATATTATTAAGACTTAGCTTAAATAATTTTTGTAATACCATTTACAAAACAACCATAAAGCATAGAAATGTTGTTTAAATCTATTCGCTTTTGCTTCACAATAGATATACTCTACATAGTTTGGATTAAATAGTCCTATTTCTTTATTAACTTTTTGGATATCTTCTATTAGCTTCTCCCTATACTCACTAAAAAGCCATTCATTAAATGGTGAATTAAACCCTTTTTTTGGTCGATTGATGATCTCTTTAGGGATATATTTACTTGCTATTTTTTTGAGAAGATACTTATTTGTATCTCCTACTTTTAGCTTAGACTCAATTAAAAAAACAGTATCCACTAAACGATAGTCTAAAAATGGGTTTCTATTCTCAATACTATGAGCCATACACATCTTATCTACTTTACTCAAAAGTGCTTCACCTAGCCAGATCTTTAGATCAATATAACTCATCCAATCCACAGGATCACTTTTTGGAGTTTCACTTTTATAAGTGGCTACTTTTTTTAATAGCCTTTTCCTTTGAGTATCCGTATAAATTTCTCCAAAACTATTATAAATATTTTGTTTTTTCACCACACGTTTAAGATATTCTGATTCTTTTGTATTGGTTTGCAACGCTCCAATAATTCCATCTAAAAACTGGTATTGCTCAGTTGAAAGTGTTTTTTCAAAGTTATAGTAATTTAAAAACTTTTGATAGTTATCATACCCTAAAAAAAGCTCATCACTCCCCTCTCCACTTAATACAGTTTTAATACCTTGTCTTTTAATCTCACTTGTTAGATGAAAAAGTGGAATAGCAGCAGGATCCGCATGGGGTTCTTCTAAAGACTCTAATACTTCATCTAAAGATTCTATATACTCTTTTTGTCCAAGTTCAATTGCGGTATGGTTACTTCCAATATCACGAGCTACTAAATTAGCAAAGGGAAGTTCACTATATTTTTCATGTGTTTTATACCCTATACTAAAAGTATGTATCTTTTTTTGAAAGTTTTTAGCATAGATCGTAGAGAGTAAAGAGCTATCGATCCCTCCACTTAGAAGAGTCCCAACTTCCACATCACTTATAAGTCTTTTTTCAACAGAATCTAAAAGTAACTCTTCTATAGTTTTTAAAGCTGTTGCTTCATCTTTTATACTTTTATAAGTATTAATCTTATAATACTTTTTAATCTCTATCTTTTCATCTTTTAAAAGAAGATAGGATGCTTTATCTAGTTTATTAATATCTGTATAAAAGGTATTTGGAGCAAGTGGTGTAAAGTATTGAAGATATTGAGACAGTGCTACTTTATTTAATTTTGGGGTACTCCCAAGTATCTTAAGTATAGTCTTGATAGAGCTTGAAAAGATAAACTTTCTCTCTTTATAGTAATAATAAAAAGGTTTTTTCCCATATCTATCTCTAGCACAAAAAAACTGATCTAATTTTTTATCATAGATACAAAAACTAAAAGCTCCATTTAAAAGCTTTAAAAACCCTTTTTTATATTTTTGATAAAGTCTTATTAAAACCTCAGTATCACTTTTTGTTTTAATTAGTTCTTTATAGTTATAAATTTCTCCATTAAAAACTATAAGAAGATCATCAAACTCCATAGGCTGATTTGCTTCAGAATCTAGATCAATAATACTTAATCGTGTATGTCCGAACTGATTCTTTCCCACTTGTTTTATATCACAAAAGTCTGGACCTCTATGATCCATACTTAAAGTGATATTCTTAAAATCATCCTGATACTCAAAGTTAGTTCCTACAATTCCACACATCTATTATTCTATCACATCCACAATATTTTTTACAGCATCTTTATGAATAGTATTAATAAGTTCCTTACTTATAGGCTCCATATCTTTTTCTAATGTCTCAAAAAAACAGTTCTCATCAAGTTCATTTTCCCTCTGTAAAAAACAAAGTTTTTTTTCTAAAAGATATTTTGCGTTATGATACTGATGGTCTGCTGCTGCGTATGGATAAGGGATAAAAAAGCTTGGTATCCCACATGCTACAAGCTCCCAAAGGGTACTTGCTCCTGCACGACTTACTGCAAAATCAGCTTGCTTCATCTTTTCTAAAAGCTCTTTTGAAAAACCAAATACATCTACTTCAAGTCCAAGTTTTTTATATTCTCCTGATACTCTTTCATAATCATTTTTTCCAGCTTGATGGATAATAGCGATCCCCATCTCTTTTAATTTTGGTGCCACTTTTAAAGCAAAATCATTAATCGCTTTTGCTCCTTGAGAACCCCCTAAAAATATCACTGTTTGAATACTTTTTCGAACTCTTTGATACTCAAAAAACTTTTCATTGATAGGATAATCTTTTACTTTCGAAGTTTTAAGATATGAGCTAAAAACTTCTTTTGCAAATTTTGAAGTGATGGAGTTGAGTTTTCCCATTACTGAGTTTTGTTCATGGATGTAAACATCTATTCTTGCAAGAATAGCAGCAAAACTAGCAGGTGCTGCACTAAATCCACCCACACTTATTATTTTTTTGACTTTGTTTTTTTTGATAATACCAATAGATTTTAACACTGCTTTAAAGATCATAAATAAAGAAAACAACTTACCAAAAGCCTTTTGATTTACCACTCCTTTCGTTTCTAAAAAAAATTTTTGAGATATTTTTGAATCTTTTTCAAACCACTCTCTATCTTGACCTTTTAAAGAACCAATATAAATAATCTCATAGCCTCTTTGATACAGCTCTTCTATAAAAGCTTTCGCAACACTTAAGTGTCCTCCTGTTCCACCACCTGTTACGATTATTGTTTCTTTCAAGGAAGCTCCTTTTTTATTTTATTAAACTTTTGTAAATATTGTACAAAAAACATCTAGATAATAAGTTTAATTTTTATATAATCTTACCATGAAAACAATATTAAGCTTAGATAGCAGTGAAATTAGTAATAAAGTCCTTCAAAGAGACATTGAAGAGTATGGTGTAATACAAAATAAAAACTTCACATTTATTGCCACTTCAAGACCTACTCAAACTTTTTTTTGTCTTGGAAAACAAGAGATAGATATATTACTTATCGATATCTCTTCGCAAAACTATGATGGCCTTGCTATTTTAAAAGAGATCAAAGAGCTCGATATAAGACAGCCTAAAGTGATTGCCGTAACTGTATTGGAAGATCACTATTTTAGATATGAAGCTTTGAAACAAAAAGTTTTTCGATACATCTATAAACCGTATGATAATAAAGAGGTTCATGAGGCATTAGATAAATTCTTCGATGTAAACTATTATGCAAAAAAAGTGAATCGTGAAGATCATTTTATCAATATTGGAGATATTGATAATCCAGATGAGATGCAAAACTCTTCTTTAGAAGAGGATAAAACTATTGTAAGACACTTTTTTGAAAAACATAAGCAAATTAGTGCCAAACAATTTTTAAAAAAATATGATGGCTGGGGTTTAAATACTGATGAATTAGATGAACTAGAATTTGCACTAGAGCGAGTTTTATTAAATATACTTCATAACAATGACTTTCAAGCAGCTCTTCCAGATATTGTTACTATGCTTGAAAGCTATAATAGTTTCCTATACACCTTTGAGGAGTTTGATGAACTCAGTAAAGTAGTATACGCTATTATGATCCTCTTACGTGATCTTGACTTTGATGAAGTAAGTAATCATATCATGGTAGCACGACTTATAGTGACAACACTTCAAGATCTTGTGGACTGGAAAGAGGGAGTCTTTACAGATCAAAGCATTGATGATGTATATTATATCAACGATGTTATTTTAAATAGCTACGTTCAAATCCAAGATCTTGTAAGTTAAATAGTTTAATCTTGAAACTTATTTCTAATCTCTATAAATTGATCAAGATTATCAAAAAACAGATCAATTAGTTGTGGATCAAACTGTTTCCCACGTTCTTGTTTAAAAAGCTCTAAGATCTTCTCTAACTCCCATGCCTGTTTATAACATCTATCAGATCCTAAGGCATCAAATACATCTGCGATAGCAGTAATCCTTCCATAGATATGTATCTCTTTTTCTTTTAGGCCTTGAGGATACCCTTTCCCATCCCATCTTTCATGATGCTCATAAGCAACAGTAGCGGCTGTTCTTAAAATAGGACGAGATGAATATTTTAACATTTCATATCCGATCTCTGAGTGACCTTTCATCACTTCCCATTCAGTATCATCTAGTTTTCCAGGTTTTTTTAAGACACTATCAGGAATTCCAACTTTTCCTATATCATGCATAGGACTAGCTAGCTTTAGCATCTCTGCTTCTTTCTCATCTATTCCATACAAAATTGCTAAAAGTTTTGAGTATTCTGCTACTCTTTTGACATGATTTCCAGTCTCTTTACTTCTAGTCTCACCAATCTCACCCATTTTGTAAATGATCTCTTTTTGTGTATAAGAGCTTCTTCCCCGTTTATAGCAGTATCAATGGAATGAAACATTTGTTCAAGTATCATTGTCATACCCTCAAGCGTTTCTATATGATCTTCCACATATAAAACATTTAAAGTATGAGATTCTTTTACAATTTGTTTTAATAAACTATTCACGTTTACCCTTTACTTTTTACTTTGATATGCAAGTAAATATTATAGTAAGGTATTTTGATTATTTTTCAATACTTACTCTAATGATTATCTCTTTATTGTACTATATAAACAGCAACAAAATATTTACTTATTCTTTATTTTACTAAATTTTATGTAAATATTTACTGTTGTTATAATATTACAATATATAAATGTAAGATGAATGAAATAATTCTACATAACCTCTTATTAACATAATGGGTTATATCTTTATACTTAGTAAACAGTAACTGTTTTTTTCACAGTTAAATACTCAATAGGTGCTTTTGTTTGTTTACAGTATTTAACTCCATCTATAATAGCACAGTTATTATATCCAATCGTTCTATACTCTGTTTTATACTCATATTTTGGCTCACATCTAGTAACTGTCTCATAGGTTTTACATGTTTTTTGTCGGTTAAGATTATTCGCAGCATATGCACCACCTAGACCACCTACGATCCTAGCAGCATCTCTTCCATTTCCTTTACCTATTTGATTTCCTATCACCACTCCTATTGTGGCTCCAATAAGTGTATCAATCCCGATTGAGTTGGTATCTGTATTTCCACATTTTACTTCGATCTCTACGGTATCTTCATAACAATTTTCACCTGTTTTTACTTTTTTTGTAAATGGTTTAGTGATCTCTGTTACTTCAGTTACTTTAACCATCTCTGCAAATAAAAAACTGCTTGTTACACTAAGAACTAAAAAAAGCTTACCTAGTTTCATTGGAAATCCTTTTTTATTTTAATTATAATACAAAAGTATTAATAGAGTATTAATACTTTAGTTTGACTTTTCCCATAAAGTGCCATTGGGAGTATCCATAATTGAAACCCCTAAAGATGATATTTCATCTCTGATCTTATCACTTTTCTCAAAATCTTTCTCTTTTTTTGCATCAACTCTTTGCTTTATCAGATCTTCAATTTT
The DNA here is from genome assembly GCA_965537725.1 of uncultured Campylobacterales bacterium. Taxonomy (GTDB): domain Bacteria; phylum Campylobacterota; class Campylobacteria; order Campylobacterales; family Arcobacteraceae; genus JAIOSF01. Next base: position 5,556 of record CBETOJ010000016.1, read on the forward strand.
TTGTTTCATCTCTTGGGCTATTCCAAATTGAAAATATTCGAAACTATCTTGTGAAGCGATCCCTAAAAGCTGATCTAAAAATTCACTTACAGCTATAATCTCTTTTTTAAGATTTTTATCTTTTGGATTGAGATCTAGTTTTTCATTGGACATGCTCACATATTCATCTATTGCAGATAATGCTTTTGAGGTATTCATATCATCATTAAGTGCTTCTAGTAGACTTTGTTGCAACTGCTTATTAATATTTCCACTAGCACTTCCATAGACTCTTTTTTTCAAACGATAGAGTTTATCAAGTCTTTTTTTAGATGCGATCAAATCCTCTTCATTAAAGGAGAGATCACTTCTATAGTGAGTACTCATCATATAAAAACGGATCACTTCCCCATGATAGTTTTTAAGTGAATCTTTTAAAAAGAAGCTATTTCCTAAAGATTTTGACATCTTTTGTCCATCAATATTAACAAACCCATTATGCATCCAATATTTTGCTAACTCATGAGAGCTACAACATCTCGTTTGACTTGCTTCATTTTCATGATGAGGGAAAAGCAGGTCTGCTCCTCCTCCATGAATATCCACTGCATATGGAAGATTCTCTTTGGCTAAATGTTTTTCAATCATTGCACTACATTCAAGGTGCCACCCAGGTCTTCCATATCCAAATGGTGTCTCAAACCCTAGTTCATCTTTATCACAAAACTTCCAGATAGCAAAATCTTTTTGATCTTTTTTCTCTTTATTTCCCTCGACTCTTGCCTGAGCATTTTCCTCATCTACTTTATGCGAAAGCTCTCCATAATGGGAATCTTTTGAAGTATCAAGATATACACCATCACTAATACTATAAGCTACATCTTTTTTTAATAGCTTTTCTATCATCTCTACCATAGCATCAATATTTTGTGTTGCATAAGGCTCTAGGGTATTTGGTAAAATATTTAAAGCTGCCATCTCATCTTTATAACTTTGTATATAATATGAAGTGAGCTCTTCTAAACTTTGGTTAGAGTCTTCAAGCTTTTTAATAATCTTATCATCAATATCAGTAAAGTTTTTTACAAAGGTTACCTCATATCCATTGGCTTTTAAAACACGATGCAAAAGATCAAATACTATAGCACTTCGTGCATGTCCTAAATGAGCATCATCATACACTGTTGGTCCACATACATACACTGATGCTTTATTTACTTCCATAGATTCAAAAGGAAGCTTTTGTTTTTTGACACTATCAAAAAGATATAGTTGTGGTGTTTTCATACTAGTTAAATAGTGCCTCTAGGCTTGAGGTATCAGTTGATTTATTATCACCTTGATTTTCTGCTTGTGCTGGAGCTTTTTCACCTTCAATTACATTAAGCTCAATATCACATTTTGTCAGCATTGAAGCAAGTCTAATATTTAATCCAACTTTTCCAATAGCTCTACTTTTTTGATCTTCACTAATGGTTACTATTGCTTTATCTTTTCCATTCTCTCCAGCACCCTCTTCAATCTTTACACTTTTTACAATCGCTGGACTTAAAGCTCGGCTAACAAACATCTCTTTAATAGGTGTATATTCAATACAGTCAATATTTTCACCATTTAACTGGTCACTTACAGCATTAATTCTTACCCCTTTTACACCAACAATTGCTCCAATTGGATCAACATTTGCTTCATTGGTAGAAAGTGCGATTTTTGCTCTACTTCCAGGGATCCTTGCACTACTTTCTATAGTGATCTTTTCATCTTTAAGTTCTGGAACTTCTAATGCCAACAAGCTTTCAAGGAATTTTGGACTTGTTCGAGATACTTCAACTATAAGACCATGTTGTTTATCAATTTTTACACTTTTTACAACTGCTTTTAATGAATCACCAACTTTAAATACTTCCCCTTTGATCCTATTTTTTCGTGGAAGGATCCCTTTTACTTCACCAATTTCTATAAAAGTATTATCATTTGGATCAACTCTAGTTACCATACTTGTAATGGTATCACCTACTTGGTCATTGTATTTATTATAAAGATTATCTTCAATAAATCTTTGGAGTTTATATTCAAGATTGCTAAAAAGAATCGTAGCAGCATTTCTTCCCATAGATTCAAACTCTAGATCATAACTGAGTGTATCTCCTATATCTAAAGATGGATCGATCGCTTTTGCTTCTTTTAATGGGATAAAGTTTTCAGGATTGATCTTCTTAGGCTCAAATCCTTTCTCTTTTTCCCACTCACTTTGAGGAGCGTCCACTTCACCGCTAAGTCTTACATCATCCTCCTCAACCACTTCTACTTTTTGAGAAAGTTTTAACTCTTTATTTTCTCTATCGATCTCAGCTTGATAGGTGAGTGAATCATCTTGCATCTTCTGTGCAGTTTTAATAAGTGATTCTTTTAAAGCCTCTTCAACATCTGAAATTTTTAACCCTTTTTCATAGGCTATAGAATCTATAATATCTATTATTTTTTCCATGATTTATCCTTATTTTTTAACAATGCAATTTTCAGTTTTTGATTTTTTGCTTTGTAGATTTTAATTTTATCTTAGTGTTTCTTTAAAAACACTTTATACTATTTTATAAGTTCAGTAGTGCGTGAGATTTTTAAAAATAAATTTGAAGATGTACAACTAGTACCTCGAGAGTTTATTTTTAAAAAGATTGCGTGCTACAGGACTTATAAATTATATACCTGATGCTTCCATAAGCTTTGCTTGATGATCTGCGATAAGCGGATCAATGATCTCATCCATCAAACCACCCTCCATAATTGCATCAAGTCTATAAAGAGTAAGGTTTATTCTATGATCAGAGATTCTTCCTTGTGGGTAGTTATAGGTTCTAATTCTTCCACTTCTATCTCCAGATCCCACTTGCTCTTTTCTATCAGCACCCTCTTTTTCAAGTCGCTCTTGCTCTTGCATATCATAAAGTCTAGCTTTGAGTACTTTCATCGCTTTTTCTTTATTTTTATGCTGAGACTTTTGATCTTGGTTTGTTACAACGATACCTGTTGGTAAGTGAGTAATTCTAACAGCTGAGTCAGTTGTATTTACAGATTGTCCACCACATCCGCTTGATCTCATAACATCGATTTTCAAATCATTATCATTAATAACAACCTCAACATCATCAACTTCAGGAATAACAGCAACTGTAATAGCTGATGTATGAACTCTTCCTTGAGATTCAGTAGCAGGAACCCTTTGAACCCTATGAACTCCAGACTCAAACTTCATTTTTGAATATACTGATTCACCTTTTACCAAAAGAACGATCTCTTTAAATCCACCTGCTTCAGACTCAGATGAGTTCATCACCTCAGTTTTCCACCCTTGATTTTCTGCATATCTAATATATGTTCTAAAAAGATCTCCAACAAAAAGTGCAGCTTCATCTCCACCTGTTCCAGCTCGAAGTTCTATATAGATATTTTTATCATCATTTGGATCTTTCGGAAGAAGTAAGATCTTGATCTCTTGTTCAAGTTCAGGTTTTCTCTTTTCAAGATCTTTAAGTTCTTCTTTTGCAAGCTCTCCTAGCTCTTCATCATACGCTAACTCTTTATTCTCTTCAATATCATTGATTATTTGATTATACTCATGTGCCGCGTCTACTATTTTAGAGATTGATGATTGCTCTTTTGAAAGCTCTGTCATCCTTTTAACATCATTAAGAATTTCTTGAGAAGTAAGAAGATTGTTGATCTCTTCGTGTCTATCGATAAATTTTTGTAGTTTGTCTTGTAGCATTTGTATATAACCTAATGGTAGATTTGTATTAAAGAAAAGTTACTATTTAAATAGGTAATTCTATTTAAATAGTGGTAAATGCTTTTATTATAAAGCGTTAACTTTTTGTTGTAATCTGCTTACTTTTCTAGCAGCAGTCCCTTTTTTAAGGATGTTTTTACTTACACAGTGATGAATATATTTATTAGCTGTAGTCATCGCTGTAGTTGCAGCCTCTTTGTCATTTGATTCTACTGCACTTAAAACTGATTTTGTAACATTTTTGATTCTAGCTTTGTAGAATTTATTTCTCTCAGTTTTAACTATAGTCTGTTTTGCTCTTTTTGCAGCTGATTTATGGTTTGCCATAGTTATCTTTCCCTTGCTTAAAAATTTAGTTTGGAATATTACTTAAATTACTCTTAAAATAAGCTTTATTAAAGCCTAAATGATTTTTTCTCTTACATCTTCAAAAATATTACTCTCACACTCAATAAAAACTTTTCCACTAGGAAGGTCTTTTAAAACCACTACTACAGAGAGATCAAAACTACTTTGTAGTAAGCTCTGACGAAGCTCTAGCTCTTTTTTAAAAGTTAAAGGATTATAGATCAACTCATTGAGATCTTTATAGTTTGTATCTGCTAAAGTATTAAAGTATTCCAATGTGATAATCTTCACCTCATCACGATTCAGATAGCCAATATTGTTCACTATCTTTTCAACTCTTCCATTGGTTCTTTTATTTTTTAAAGAGGAATAACATAAAAAATATGATGGTATCACCTCTTTATTTGCAATCACTTTTGCTGATATTAATCTATAGTTTAAAAAACGTTCTTTTATCACGACAGAGTTTTCATCTCTTTTTTGATAAAGCTCCAATCTCTCTTCAATTGACTCAGGCTGAATCTGTCTACCAAGAGGCATCATAAGCTCATCCGTTAATTTATCTTGCTGTTCTCTTTGATCTGATAGGGCAAACATACAGCCACAATAGTTTTGACGGTACAGATTATTATCTTTAACTTCTTTAGCTTGTCTTTCCATCCCATTACCACTTCTATAATCTTTAAAGATAAATTCACAATTATATCTACCCCCAAGCTCATTCCCTATTTTTAAAAGTTTCTCTTGGGATTTTTTTGGACTGATCAATAAAGAGGTAGTAAACCTTTCATGCCCTAACTCTTTTGCTTTTTCTATACTTACTTCTAAGCGATTATCAAAACAAACTGTACAACGATCTCCTTTTTCAGGCTCATTTTCTAACCCTTTTGTGAGACGAAGCCACTCTTCTAGATTATACTCCCCCTCAATAAGTTCAATACCAAGTTTTTTACAACTATACTCCACATCTAAATAACGTAATCTATATTCACTATATGGATGGATATTTGGATCATAAAAAAAACCTACAAGTTTTTCCTCTGGGAAATCCTCTTGAATTTGTTGTAAAAAATAATGGCTATCCACACTGCAACAGATATGTACTAACATCGCTTTCCTTTTATAAATACCACTTCAAACTCTAAATAATTATATGGATAAAGATTTTTGGCTTCCTTATAAGATAAAGTACTATTCCCACCACCTACACCAGAATTTTTTATATAATCAAACATCTTCTTTTTACTATCAAACTCTAAATTATACTCTAACACTTCATATTCGCAAGTATACCATGAGTCACAGGCAGCTTTTATCTCTTCTAAGCTTAATATTGGTGATCTTTTCTTTGTAATTTCAAAAATTGTTTTAAAACTATTGGAAGTAAATAGAACCAGACTCATAGTATCTGAAACTTCTGATAAAGCTTTTATGATTTTTTGCAGATTTTTAGACCATTGAAGAGCTGAAGAGGAAAGTACTATATCATATCTTTCCCCTTTGATATTTTCTAAAAACTCTTCTCTATCAAAATCTAAACAATAAAGCTCCAAGCTATCATGTTTTGGATGAATCTCACACATAGAAGCAGAAAAGTCAACTGCTTTATAATATTCAAAAGGAAACTTTATATTTTTAAATACTTGACCCGAACCACATCCAAGTTCTAATATTCTTTTAGGTTGAAACTCAAGTTCTCTTACAAGAGCACGGGAAACTATTTGTTGAATAATATTGTAAGAATTATACTCATTTGCATGTTCACAAAACTCGGTATTGACACTTTTTTTCATATTCAGTTAACTTTCCATTTGCTAAAATTAGCTACAATTTTATCTAATGGATACTAAAACTACTACCAAAGAAAAAGGAAACCAGTTTGAGCAAAAAGCGATAAGCTTTTTAAAAAAGAATGGCTTTGAGATAATTGAGACCAATTATTATGCAAAAAAAATTGGAGAAATCGATATTATTGCCAAAAAAGATGATACCTATCATTTTGTTGAAGTCAAAAGCGGTGAAAGCTTTGAAGCAGTATACAACATCACTACAGCCAAACTTTTTAAACTTATAAGAAGTATTGACTACTATCTTCAAAGTAAAAAACTTGACACTGCT
>CBETOJ010000017.1:0-11495 GCA_965537725.1 uncultured Campylobacterales bacterium
CTGATGATACCTAAGCTAACTTAAGTTTTTAGGCACCCATATTTTTCATTAAGCCGAGTATTTAGTAATTTTTAATTTTTTGGCACTACTTATTAGATATAAAACCCATTTTATTTATTCTATCAAAAAAGTGTCAAAATTCCTGTCACAAAATATTTTTTTGTAAAATTTTCCTTTCATTTTTCTATTTATCCCTAACATGTTATAATCACACCAACAATTTATATAGGATATTTTATGTCACAAGATCAGATTTTAAAAAATACAAATGCCAAGCTTTTAGATCAGTTCAATGCTTCGGTGATGTTTGATAAAGAGCTATATGCTCAAGATATTAAAGGGAGTATTGCTCACTCTAAGATGCTCGCTCTTCAAGGGATCATCTCTATTGAAGATCAAGAAAAGATAGAAAGTGGACTTTTACGAATAAAGGGTGAGATCGAGTCAGGTGAGTTCGAGTGGAAGATAGAGCATGAAGATGTGCATATGGCGATCGAGAGTAAGCTTACGGAATATATTGGTGATGCTGGAGGAAGACTTCATACAGCTAGAAGTCGTAATGATCAGGTAGCTACAGACTTTACATTGTATGTAAAAGAGAAGTCAATCAGTCTAAAAAATCAGCTTAAAAAGCTTGTAAGTACTTTTGTAGATATCGCTTCTAAGCATACTGAGACTTTGATCCCTGGGATGACACACTTACAACATGCTCAGCCTATTAACTTTGGATTTCATATGTTGGCGTATGCTAATATGTTTAAAAGAGATTATGAGCGATTTGAAGATGCAATAAGTAGAAATGACTATTCTCCACTTGGAAGTGCTGCACTAGCTGGTACTCCTCATAAAATTGATAGATTTAAGACAAGTGAACTTTTAGGGTTCTCAGCTCCTACATCTTGTGCACTTGATACGAGTAGTAATCGTGATTTTGCTTTAGATATCTTATACAATATCTCTACAACTATGATGCATATTAGTAGAATCTCTGAGGAACTAATATTGTGGTCAAGTTATGAGTTTGGATTTGTAAAGATGAGTGATGAGTATGCGACGACAAGCTCTATCATGCCACAAAAGAAAAACCCTGATGTACCTGAGCTTCTTCGAGGAAAGACTGGAAGAGCTTATGGAAATCTTATGGGGCTTTTAACAGTGATGAAAGGCTTACCTCTAGCATATAATAAAGATACTCAAGAGGATAAAGAGGGTGTATTTGATTCTGTGGCAAATTGTGAGATAAGTATTGAGATATTAAACTCAGTGATGGAGACACTTATTATCCAAAGTGAAAGAATGGAGCAGGCTTGTAAAGTAGGGCATTTAACTGCTACAGATCTAGCTGATTATCTAGTACAAAAAAGAGATATTCCATTTAGAACGGCATATTATATCACTAAAAATGTGGTAGCTCATGCAAACTCTTTAGATAAAGATGTAAGTGAATTAAATATTGAAGAGATTAGAGCTTCAAATGAGACTTTGAAAGATATCGATGAGGATATTTTAGAGTGCTTAGATCTTAGAAACTCTATGAATGCTAGAGATTCTTTTGGTGGTACAAGTACCAAAAGAACGAGCGAGCAAGTAGAAGCTTTTAAAGATTGGTTAGCTTCTATCTAATATACAAAGCCTTTATAAATGTAAAGGCTTCTCTCTTGTGATACTTGCAACTGCTTCCTTGCAGTTTCTTTTGATAAGATCAAAATCTCCATTTTCAATAAGTTTTTTAGAAGCTAACCAAGTACCACCTACACAAGCTACATTTGAAAGTTTGAGGTAGTCTTGGATATTATCTTCATTTACTCCACCAGTTGGGCAAAATACCACATCTGAAAATGGTCCAGCAAAAGATTTTACAGCACTTACACCACCTACAACATTTGCAGGGAAAAGTTTAAATGTATCTAGTCCAAAATCTATCCCATGCATAATTTCACTAGCACTTGCAACTCCAGGTATGAGTGGGATATCGTCTTTTGCAGCATGTTCTAAAAGTTTGTAAGTAAACCCTGGGCTGATTACAAATTGTACTCCCGCATTGATCGCAAGATCATATTGCTCAGGATTGATCACAGTTCCAGCTCCTAATACCATATCAGGAACATTTTTAGCGATATTTTCTATTGCTTGGATCGCATTTGGTGTTCTTAAAGTGACTTCAATAATATTGATTCCACCCTCAAGTAGAGCATTGGCAAGATCTACAGCTTTTTCTGGGTCTTCTATTGCTACTACTGGGATAATTGGTGATACATTTAATACTTCTCTTGGTGTCATCTCTCTTCTCCTACTTTTTGAAATGTACAGGCTCCATCTTCGGCACCATTTACATAGTTTCTCATCATACTAAAAAGTTCTCTTCCCATTCCATGTCTATTTGATGATAGATCAGGTTTTGAAATCTCTCTTTTTTCTAAAGTAGAGACATCAACTAAAAGTGATAATTCTCCACTATTACAATCAAGTTTGATCATATCTCCATCTTGTACTTTTGCGATCATTCCATTATTTACAGCTTCAGGTGTTAGGTGAATAGCACTTGGAACTTTTCCACTTGCTCCTGACATTCGTCCATCTGTGACGATCGCCACTTTATAGCCCTCATCTTGTAAAGCTCCAAGTGGTTTCATAAGCCCATGAAGTTCTGGCATCCCATTGGCTGCTGGCCCTTGATATCTTACTACTGCTATAAAATCTTGGTTGAGTTTTCCCTCTTTAAAGGCTTTTTGTAACTCATCTTGTGATTCAAATACAAGTGCTGGAGCTTCTATAACTCTATTACTCTCTTTAAGTGCTGAGGTTTTCACAATTGATCGCCCAAGGTTTCCACTAAGAAGCTTTACTCCACCCTGATCACTAAATGGTGACTGAACAGTTCCTATTATATCAGAATTTTTAGAACCATTTTCTATATCTTTGAAAATTAATTTATTTTTTTCAAGAATTGGTTCACTTATATATCTCTCTAGTCCTTCTCCTAAGATCGTCTTGACATCACTATGAATAAGATCATTTTCTAAAAGCTCTTTTATAACGACACCCATACCACCAGCTTGATGGAAGTGATTTACATCTGCTGAACCATTTGGATACATTTTACATAGGAGTGGGATTACAGCGGAAAGTCTATCAAAGTCATCCCAAGTAAGTGTGATACCAGCAGCTCTTGCCATAGCAATTAAGTGGATCGTGTGGTTAGTTGATCCTCCTGTTGCTAAAAGTCCAATGATAGCATTAACAAAACTTTTTTCATCAAGCATTTTTCCTATTGGAGTAAAGTTTCCACTATTTTTCATGAGCTTAATAAGTTGTACTGAGGCTTCTTCTGTAAGAGCATCTCTAAGAGGAGTATTGGTAGGAACAAAAGAGCTTCCTGGTAGATGCAGACCCATTATTTCGAGGAGCATTTGATTTGAGTTGGCAGTTCCATAAAAAGTACATGTTCCACTTGCATGATATGATTTTGCTTCAGTTTCAAGGAGTGTTGCAAAGTCTACTTTCCCTTGTGTATACTCTTGTCTTACTTTTGCTTTTACACTATTACTAATTCCACTTGGCATAGGACCTGCTGGGATAAATACTGATGGAAGATGACCAAACTTTAGAGCTCCTATTAGAAGTCCAGGGACGATCTTATCACACACTCCAAGATAAAGTGCTCCATCAAACATATTATGACTAAGTGCTATTGCTGTTCCACTTGCTATATTATCACGACTAAAAAGGCTTAGCTCCATCCCTGGTTGTGATTGGGTGATCCCATCACACATTGCTGGAACACCTCCTGCAAATTGGGCACTTACCCCTTGGAGATTTAAAGCACGTTTTATAAGTGGAGGATAGCTTTTGTAAGGCTCATGAGCTGAGAGCATATCATTATACGCTGAGACGATAGCGACATTTTCTCTTTTAAATTCAAGCAGTTCTTTTTTCTCTTTCTCATCAAGTGGTGCTACTCCATGGGCTAGATTACTACACCCTAGAGCTTTTCTATTCACTTCATATTCACACGCTTCCTCGATTCTTTGAAGATATAATGAACGTGTAGTAGTACTTCTTTTGATAATATCATTGGTGACATCTGTTATTTGTTCAATCGGCATAGTAGACCTTTAGTGGTTTTTCATTGAATAAAAAGGCTCGTATTGGCATATCTTCTATTTTTCCTTCTTGACTTGCTTTTTGGTACACATCAAGTTTACTTTGTCCCTCAATATGTAAAAAGATATCTTTTGCACTTAAAAGTTTTGAGAGTGAAAATGTCATTCTTTGATGAGGTGCATCGGTTGGGATAGTTGCTGCACAGGTGTCTTTTGTGGTAAGAGCATTGTGTAGGTTTTCATCTTTTGGAAAAAAAGAAGCTGTATGGGCATCTCCACCCATTCCTAAAATCACTACATCAATATTTTGTTTAAAAGTATCAAACTGTTTCCCACACTCATTTACTGCATCAAAAGGGGTAGGTAAATCAAGCTTTAAAGGGATGAAGTTTGCTTTTATCGCTTTATTTTGAATAAGAAAATCTTTTACTAGTTTTTCATTACTATCATCATGGGTATTTGGAACCCATCTTTCATCCACTAAAGTGATATAGATTTTTTCCCAAGGAAGTGTCATATGGCTCAGCTTTTCAAAAAGAGGCTTTGGCGTAGAGCCTCCTGAGAGTGCAATAAGTGCTAAGTCATTTTCTTCTATAGCCTTTTCAAGTTTACATACTATAGTATTAGTAAGCTCTTCATAGAGTTTCTCTTTTTTATCAAACTGAGAAAATGATACATTTTTATTCATGCCAGCTTCTTCCATCTCTTTCAATCAGGGCAATAGACGCAGTTGGTCCATCGGTTCCAGCTGGGTACTCTTTCATATTGACAAGATTTTCTTTCCATCCATCTAAGATAATATCTGCCCATTTCCATGCAGCTTCCACTTCATCGAGTCTCATAAAGTGAGTAGGGTTTGATCGTATCACATCTAAAAGAAGTCGCTCATATGCTTCAGGTTTTCTTTCATCTTCAAACTCATTGTTCAGTTCTAGCTCCACTGGCTTTAATCTCATCTGTTCACTAAGCCCTGGGATCTTATTCATAAGTTGTAGTTTGATCGATTCATTTGGTTGGAGTGAGATGATCAGTTTATTTGCTGAGATACATCTTCCTTTATTTGCAAAGATAGAATAAGGGATCGATTTAAATTGGATCACGATCTCAGAGTTTCTTTTACTCATCCTTTTTCCACTTCGTATATAAAATGGAACATCTTTCCATCTCCAATTATGGATATCTAGTCTCATTGACGCAAAGGTTTCAGTATTGCTCTCTTCTACACCTTCCCCTTCACGATATCCTGGTACACTTTTTCCTGCAATTGATCCTGCTGTATACTGAGCTCTTACAGTTTTATTTTCTATATCATCTTCATTCATTGGTCGAAGAGATTTTAAAACTTTTACTTTTTCATCCCTAACACTATCTGCATCAAGTGAACATGGTGGCTCCATCGCTACTAGACAAACTAGTTGTAAAAGATGGTTTTGGATCATATCCCTTAATGCTCCATAATCATCATAATACCCCCAACGACCCTCAACTCCTACACTCTCACTCACTGTGATCTGTACATGGTCAATATTTCCTTCATCCCATAAAGGCATAAAGAATCTATTTGAAAATCTAAGTGCCATAATATTTTGAACAGTCTCTTTTCCTAGATAATGATCGATTCGATAGATCTGTTTCTCTTCAAAGTATTTTAATACCTCGTTATTGATCTCCCGTGAAGTTTCAAGACTTCGTCCAATAGGTTTTTCTAAAACAACTCTTGAGTTATTATTGATAAGGCTAAATTCTGATAGAGTTTTGCAAATAGAGCCAAAAAAGTCTGGTGCAGTTGAGAGATAGTAGAATCTCTCTCTATCAGGGTTCTGGGCTAACATATCATGAAGTGGTTGATAAGAAGAACTATCGTTTAGATCTACTGTTACTACTTCTAAATGCTCAGAGAAAAAATGGTATTTTTCATCATCATAATATTCAGCTGGTAAAAACTCATCCATTTTCTCTTTTAAAAGTGTTAGATGATCATCTCTACTCATATCACGTCTTGTAACCGTGATAATTCTACTGTTTTCATGTAAAAAACTCCCATTGTATATATGGTACAGTGCTGGCATTAGTTTTCTAAAGGCAAGATCACCATGCCCACCAAAAATGATAATATCTAGTAAATTATTGTGTTCGCTCATTGTATTCTCTTTATATATTTTAGTTTAAAAAATCTTTTTTGAATCATACTATAAAATGGAACCTTAAAAGTAGTTTTTGCTGTATAACTTGTAGCCAAACTGTAATTTTTCTAAAGATTGGAATATTTGTAACAGTATCTTTGGATCATGGTTTCATTTCCTTTGATACCACCTTGATGGATATAAAGGTATGTGGTGTCTTGGTTTTTCTCTAGTGCAAAAAAAGTTCTAAGTCCAATAGGATCATATAAAAGATCAAACTCTATATTTGTAGAGTTCTTGATCTTTTTCCATAAAATGTAATTTTCTTTATAAAGTTTTCCAAAATGGTATTTTTTATCTGTTTTTAGGATAGTTGGATGAAAAGATTCATCATCTTCAAGCTCTAAAAACTGTTTTTTTAAATACTCACTATCTCCTACACAAGGGCAAGTAAGAACTTCATCTGTTAAATGCTTTTGTAAAAATAGGGCAGTTGTCCCTGTACCACTTGGCAAAAATATCTTAAGGTTTTGAATATTATTGTTTGTTTTATACTCATTTATCTCATCTACTAAAGTTTTGATCCCATATTCTGCTTCTTTTACAGCTCCTCCCTCTTTTATAAAAAGGGTAGAGTTTACATCATAAGATATGGTACTTATTGTTTCATTCTCTTTTAAGAGCTTTATCTCCATCCCATTTTGAAGAGCATGTTTATAGTTTCCCAAAGGGTTCTTTTGTAAAAAAGAGGGGATATGATCAACATAATAGATAAAGTTCCATCCTTTTAGTTTTGCAAGTACTGATAATGAATACATAGCGTTTGATTGGTTTGATCCGTAGCTCATAAGAGTATTTATATTTGGAAAATCATTGTGTAAAAAATAGAGAAGTTTTCTTGCTTTATTTCCTGAGAAGTTACTATCAAGTAGATCATCACGTTTTAATAAAAAGTTGTGCTCTTTAAAATGGATAGCTTGGATAGGGGAGTGTAAAAGTTGCATTGTCTAGACATAAAAAAAGGTAAGTATCAAAAGATACTTACCTTTTTTCTTTTCAAAAATCAAAGAATTATTTTCTAAGTTCTTTAATTTTTGCAGCTTTCCCTTTAAGACCTCTAAGGTAGTTAAGTTTAGCTCTTCTTACATCACCTCTTCTTAATAGTTCAATAGATTTTAAACTTTCAGAATACATTGGGAAAATTCTCTCAACACCAACACCATTAGCACCAATTTTTCTAATAGTAAAAGTTGAAGAGATACCCTCACCTTTAAGACCAATAACAATACCTTCAAAGTTCTGAACTCTTGTTTTTGATCCCTCTTTAATTTCAACACCAAGTCTTAATGTATCGCCAGCTCTAAACTGAGGAATCTCTTTCCCTTCTATTTGTGCTGATTCAAACGCTGCAATGTATTTATTTTTCATTTTTTTCCCTTTTTCGGGGGTATGTCTCTACAAAGTGCCCCATTTTATGGTCTAAAATACTTAGTTTTGTATTTAGACAGCTTAGATTTAAAGTTGCGAATTTTAGCATGGTTTCCCTTTAATAATTCTGAAGGAACACTTAAATTGTTAAAATTTATAGGTTTTGTAAAAGAGGGTGCTTCGAGTTGGAGTTTGTTCTTTTCTTGGAGGTTATAACTCTCTTCATCAAGTGACGCATTGTTTCCTAAGACTCCGTCAATATTTCTTGCAATGGCATCACTCATCACTGTTGAAGCAAGTTCCCCACCTGTAAGGATATAATCACCTATACTAAATACTTCATTGGCAAAGGTTTCAATGACTCGCTCATCGATCCCCTCATATCTTCCACTTACAAATACAAGGTGCTCTTTTTTTGCTAATCTTTTTGCATCATTTTGTCTAAAGGGCTTTGCTGCTGCTAGTGGAAAGATGATATAAGCATTTGGGTCATCTTTTTTTATTCTCTCTAAGATATCAAAAAGAGGTTGAGGAAACATAAGTTGACCTGCGCCACCACCGCAGAGAGTATCATCTACTTTATTATGTTTATTAGTTGTATAGTCTCTTGGATTGAAAAATTCTAAGTTGATAAGCTTTTTTTCACAGGCTCTTTTTAAAATAGAATCTTCAAAATAGGGCTCTATAAGATTTGGAAATAAACTTACAAATGAAAATTTCATAAGGCGTTTAGTCCAAAACTGCAGGTGCTGGTTTTCCTATGTGGAAACCTTGGAGATAATCTACCTCATGAACTGTTAAGATCTTCTCAATATGCTCATCACTTACTTTTTCAGCTACAACAATAAGTCCTATCTCTTTTGCTGTTCGTACGATATTTAAAACTATCACTAAAGACTCTTGATCTGTATAAATATTTTCTACTAAACTACTATCAAGTTTAATAATATCGATATCAAGATTTAAAATATAGTTATAGTTAGAATACCCACTTCCAAAATCATCTATTGCTACTTTTACATCATATTTTTTCACATTTTTAATAAAGTTGTTTAAAAGTACATAGTCTGATAGCTCTTCTGTTTCTAACAGTTCTAAAATAACATTGTGGCTGTGTTCAAACTTTTCAAGGTTTGCATATAAAAGCTCCATAGTTTGAATATTGGTAATATCGCTTAAAGAAAGATTGATAGAAAACTTTAGATCTTTTTTATTTTTAAAATATTCAAAGGTTTTTTGAATAACAGTTTGAGTGATAAACTGGTATTTACCACTTGCAACTGCTATCTCCATAAAATGATAAGGGGTATAAACCTCTTCCCCATTATCGATTCGAATAAGAGTTTCATACTTATCGATTTTTCCAGTTTTTGTATTTTTCATAGGCATAAAATATGGAACTAACTGATCATTATCAATAGCAATTTCTAGTTTTTTTAGCCAGTTGATATGATTGTTATCTTCATCTTTCACTGCAAGTGTATCATTATATTCATAGATATTTTTCTTATTAGTTTTTGCAAATTTTAATGCAATATTGGCTTTTTCTAAAGAGTTTTTAGTAAATGAGTTTACAAAACCTAAGGTAACATCTAAAATAAACTCTCTATCTTTATAGATAAATTTATGATTTTTTAGTTGTTGTAAAATATGATGAATCTCATCTAATGAAACCTCTGTATCATATGCTACTGCAAATTCATCTCCATAGAGTCTATAAAGTGTTCCTTTCTCTTTTACGATCTCTTGCATTGTAGTTGCAAATTGTTGGATCAAGATATCAGCTACACTGTAACCATATACTCTATTGATCATTCCTAATGCTCGTATATCAAAACTTAGAAGAGCTTTTTTTGTATCACTTTGTTCTAAGTCTTCTTGAAGCTTTGTAAGATTATAAATGCCAGTAAGTTTATCTCTATAGATACTTTCTATCATCTTTGCATAGTAGTATTTAATAGTAGTAAGAAGGCTGTTAAAACTGTTTTGTAAAATATTAAGCTCACTAATATTTGTATCCATTTGTACTGTACGATCAAGATCTTTACTTTGTTCTATCTCTTGAATATTATTTGTTAGTTTAACAATTGGTTCTACCATTTTTTTATTTACTATAGTGTAAAAAAGATATGCCATAAGTAGTAAAAAGATCACAAAAAAAGTGATCATATAAAAGGTGATACTATCAAGAGAGATTTTTATATCACTTTGTGGAAAAGTGATATCCAAAACACCATTGACTGAGCCATCTTTTACATTGACATGACAATGGATACATTCGTTTTTTGCGATCATTGGATATAAGAATCGAACCATTCCTGTTTCTTCATCCACATAAAAGATCTCTTCACCTTTCATCGCTTTTTGGATCATAGGATCACTTGCAATTTTTTCATGTACTCCTGGGACTACACCAAAAAGTTCCTCTACTTGGGGACTTCTATAAGAGTTGATATCCATCCCTTTTCGAATAATATGAAGTCGATCAATGATCTTGTCAAGATCCCCTTTTGTCCATCCCTCTTGCATTCTTGTATTGATTGTTTCAAAAACAAGTTGAGCCGTTTTTTTTGCATCATCACTTGCAAGATTATCTACTGCTGTTTTTTTAAGATATTCTGTGGAGATAAATAAGATAGAAACACTTAAAAATAACATCAATACAATGATACGAAAGATAAGTGCTTTATTAGAGATTGTTTTTTTCATACTATATTGGACACCTTATTATGCTAGCCCTAGATCAAAACTATCTTCAAAAACTTCTATAATTACTTTAAAGTTTTGCTCTTTATAAGTGGTGGTTGTAATGATCATCATATGGAGTGTATCTATTGTTGCAGGAGTAAACTCTAGCTCTTCAAAAGAGTTGTTAAGGGTATCGATAATTTTATCTTTTAAAGTGTTACAACGTCTAAGAACATCTTCACCCTCTTCAAAGTCCAATCCCATATCATCAAAATCATACTCTGTATGCTCTTCAGCATATTGATAGAATTTTTTAAGAAGTCTAATAGGGTCTTCTTCTAAAAGTGCATCTTTTATTTTTTCAAAAAGTTCATCTCTAATTGATTCGGGTGATTCTATTTCCTCTTGTGACTCTAGACTTTCATCTTCAAAATCTTCGATCTCTTCATCAATTATTTCTGTTTTTCTTGTCTCGCTCATGATAGCTCCATATAGTTTCTTCATTTAATTTTGGTCTGTTTTCTAAAACCTCAAAAGGTTTATATCTCTCTTTATATCCCATACTAAAATGATCTTTAATCCAATACCCTAAATAAAGATAAGGGATATTTGCTTTTTTTGCAATACTGATCTGAGCTAAAATAGAAAACTGCCCCAAAGAAAGCTCTTCGTAAGTATGATCATAGTAGCAATATACTGCTGAGATCCCTTCACTTAAAAGATCACTTAGTGCTACTGCTACAAGTTTGTTTTCTCTAAAATAGAGGATCTCTTTTCCATATTCATGGGCTCCATTTACATAAGAGTTATGATACTCTTGTGCATCAATTACATTCTCATGCCAGTTTTTTTTCCCTTCCATATGACGATGATATTTATTAAAAAGATCAAGGTGTTCGTAAGTAACACTTGGTTTTTGGATATAGACTTTAGTATCTTTATTTTTATTTAATACTCTTTTTTGAGATTTTGTAAAGTGGAAGTTTTTTATATCTATTCGTATGGTTTTACAGTCATTGCAGTTTTTACACTCAGGGACAAAATGCATATTTCCAAATCGTCTCCAACCACGTTCAAGCATAGCCATTTGTTCTGTTGGGGAGCAGTTTTCCATATATCTATATCTAATATCTGAGAGTCTATCATCATAATA
>CBETOJ010000018.1:0-11211 GCA_965537725.1 uncultured Campylobacterales bacterium
AGGATAAGTATATGAGAAGTGATGAAGTAAAAAAGGGGCATAGTCGTGCTCCACATAGGTCATTATTAAGAGCAACTGGGCTTAAAGATGAAGATTTTGATAAACCATTTATTGGAGTAGCAAACTCTTTTATTGAAGTTATTCCAGGGCATTTCTTTCTTGATCGTGTAAGTGATATTATTAAAGAAGAGATTAGAAACGTTGGATGTGTACCATTTGAGTTTAATACTATCGGGGTAGATGATGGTATTGCTATGGGGCATGATGGGATGCTTTTTTCTTTACCTTCAAGAGAGATTATAGCCAACTCTATTGAAACAGTGATGAATGCACATAAGTTTGATGCGATGATTGCTATTCCAAATTGTGATAAAATTGTACCAGGGATGATTATGGGTGGGTTACGAGTAAATGTACCTACTGTATATGTATCTGGTGGACCTATGGCAAAAGGGTATACAAAAGATGGTACGCCTATAGATCTTGCTACTGCATTTGAAGCAGTTGGAAAGTTTGAAGCTGGTGAAATAAGTGCAGATGAGCTTCACGATATCGAGTGTAATGCCTGTCCAAGCGGTGGATCGTGTTCTGGGATGTTTACAGCAAACTCTATGAATACACTTATGGAAGCTATGGGGATCGCATTACCAGGAAATGGGACTATCTTAGCTTTAACTCCTGAGCGAGAAGAGCTTTATAGAAAAGCTGCTAGAAGAGTTTGTGAACTAGCGAAGATGGAATGGGAAGAGAAACAAAAATATAACCTACGAAATATATTAAATGAAAATGCAGTAAGAAATGCATTTGCAGTTGATATGGCTATGGGTGGAAGTTCAAATACTGTTCTTCATATGCTTGCTATTGCAAAAGAAGCTGGGGCTAAGTTTGAGCTTAGCGATATCAATGAGATTTCAAAAAGAGTATCACATATTGCAAAAATCTCTCCAAGTTTGAGTACAGTACATATGCAAGACATCGATAAAGCGGGTGGAGTAAGTGCTGTAATGGCTGAGATGAATAGACGTGGAGATGTTTTAATAGAGAATCCAACCGTTACAGGAGAGTCTATTAAAGAGAGAATCGCACATGCTAAGATCGTAGATACAAATGTGATCCATACTTTAGAAAATCCTTACTCACAAGTGGGTGGACTAGCTATTTTATATGGTAATTTAGCAGAGCAAGGTGCCGTTATTAAAACTGCTGGTATTACAGGAGATAGAGTATTTACTGGAACTGCTGTTTGTTTTGATGGTCAGCCTGAAGCAATTGAGGGGATCATCGGTGGTAAAGTAAAAGCTGGTAATGTTGTAGTTATTAGATATGAAGGTCCAAAAGGTGGACCTGGGATGCAAGAGATGTTAGCTCCAACTTCGCTTATTATGGGTATGGGACTTGGAAGTTCTGTTGCTCTTATTACTGATGGAAGATTTTCTGGAGCTACAAGAGGAGCAAGTATCGGTCACGTATCTCCTGAAGCTGCTGAGGGTGGTATGATAGGACTGCTTAAAGATGGTGATGAGATCCATATCGATGTGGATCAGTATATTTTATCTGTAAACTTATCAGATGAAGAGATCGCAAAAAGAAAAGCTGAGTTTACACCACTTAAAAAAGAGATTAAATCAAGCTGGTTAAAACAGTATCGAGCACTGGTTACCAATGCTTCTAGTGGTGCTGTTTTAAGAACAGATATGTTCTAATTACCTCACCATCAAAGAATCAGGCACATTGAAATTTACCTGTATTTGGTAAAGCAATGTGTTGATTTTTTCTAAAGTCTCTTCATCTTCAATATCTTTTTTTATTTTTGGTAGGTTTTTTAGCATAGCACTAAATTTTTTAATGGCATTTTGAGGGATAGATTGTCTCTCCACATGGTGGGCTTTTAGTTCTACAAAAAGAAGCACTAGTTCTTGTGAGCCTAAAAGAGCTGCGTATACGATAGGGGGTACTCCATAGTTATCTGCAATATGGACTATTGTTGGATCTAATCTATTGAGTTTTTGTACCATTCTTGAGTTATTATTCCATACGGCATTATGGATCACACTACGTCCAAGTTCATCGACGATAGTAAAATCAAAGCGTACGATCTTGGTCATAATATCAAAAAGTTTTTCATTACATTTTGTAAAAAGGATCTTATGAACTACTGTCCAGCCTAAGGCATCTTGGTAGTTGTGGTTGACTTTTTTACTAATAAGACGACTGAGATTATCTTGAAACTCTACACTTGTATCATTGTCTTTAAAGACTTTGAGTACATAAGCAAAGAAGATATTGTATCCTGTTTTATTGATCTTGTGGATATCTAGTCCATTATTGATATAGAGCCTAAAAAGGTTAGCATCATCATATAAAAGTGGAGTAAAGAATAGAGGATTTCCCTCTGAATCTAAGAAGTTGAGATCTTTTGTATTGTGTTGTAGGAGCTCTTTTAAGAGAACCATATACTGACCATCTTGTTTGATCTTTTCAAGCATTGTTTCATCTTCAAGAGTTTTTTTATTATGAATATGTAAAATGATCTTATTTAAGATCTCGTAGATAGTATAACCATGACGATTTCTAATAAGTGGATCAGCGTCATATTCTAGCATTACTAAAAGGATATCAAGAGCATCTATCCCTTGGTAGATTGTTTCTAAAAATACCGTATCTCCATGAATATTTTTAGTATTTGGATTGGTTCCTGTTTTTAATAAAAATGAAACTAGTTCAAGATTTTTAGCTCTCACAGCTTCAAAAAGAGCACCCTCTTGATCCCTATTGACTGCATTGAGATCTCCTCCATAGGTTACAATCATTCTGCACATATCTAAAATAGCGGCTCGTCTATCTTTCTCTTCTTGTGGAAGCCTTGCAAATACTTTCATAAGCTCAATAAGTAAAGTATTATCAAAGGTGGTTCGTACATTTGCATTGGCTCCTTTTTTAAGAGCAAGCTCAATAAGCTCTTTTGCTTTATCTCCTCGTTTGGCTAGGTTTGTAAGGAAAGTTTCCCCTTTGATATTTTGAATGGTTACATCAGCTCCTGCTTCTATAAGTTTTTTTGCTATTTCGTCATTATCTGCTACTTGCTTATGGTGCATGATGGTATTGAGTTCATCATCAAGGTTATTTAGATCGATCTTGGGATCTTTAAGCTCAAGTAGAAAATTGATAAAGTTTTCATCTCCATAGGAGAGGGCATCAAAGATCACATTTCTATGGTGTTTATCTTTTGAGTTTATATCTGCTCCAAAATTGATAAGAAGTTTTGCTAGTTTGAGCTCCCCTTCTACTACAAGGTCTTGTAGAGCTATTCTTCCAAATTTATCTTTTTCATTGATATTAACAGTCTCTTTTTCTAGTATCTTTTGAAGTAAGGTTTCATCTTTTTTTTCAAGTGCCAAATGGTAACTATTGATTCCAGTATTATTTTCAAGTTCTACGGCTACTCCTTGATCTATGATCCATATGGCTGCATCGGTTGCATTATTTTGTATACAGTGATGTAAAAAGGTATTTCCTTTCGAGTCTTTTTCATTGATATCTATTTTTTTCTTTTTTAAATAGTTAGCGAGTTCCTCTTTATTAAAAGCAGGGCTTAATAGCTCTTCTAAAAAGTATTTGTAGTTATCAACTTTGGAGTTTTTACTAAATTGGAAAAGTTTTGAAAACATCTTTTATGATCCTTGGAGTCTAAAATCTTCTGTTATTTGATCTATTAAGGTCTCAATATGGAGTCTTTGATCCATATCATGAAGCTTGTCAAATAGTTTTGGAAGATTTTTTAACATGGGAGAAAATTTTTTGATAGCAGAATCTGCGATCTTTTTCTTGGCTGAAAGATTTGTACCAAGTTCTAAAAAAAGTAGTACGAGCTTTTGATTTCCTAAAAGAGCAGCATAGGTTATTGGTAAAATACTGTATCCATCGGGTAGATTGATAATATCTGGTTCTAATGAGTGTATCTTTTTGATCACATACTCATCATCACTCCAAACTGCATTGTGAATCACTGTTCTTCCTAGATTATCTTTCATTGTATAATCAAAGGCAACTATTTTTGTCAAAATTGCAAAAAGTTTGTCATTGCATTTCCCATGAACGACTTTATGTAATGCACTCCAACCAAGGGCATCCTTGAAGTTTTGGTTTACTTTAAAACTAATAAGAGAACTTAGGTTCTCTTCAAAATCTTTACACGCTTTGATTGAGTCATCATCTCTTTCAAAGACTTTTATCACATATTCAAAAAAGATATTATGCCCTGCATGGTTTTTTGTATGGATATCAAATTTATGGTTTATATAAGATCTAAAAAGATCATGGTGGTTATATAAAAGAGGATTAAAAAAAAGTGGGTTACCAGTGGAGTCAAAATAGTTGTGGTCACTTTGTTCATCATTTTTTAAAAGCTCTTGTACAAATATGAGGTATTCCCCTTTTTTATCTATTTTTAAAAGGGTCTCTTTCTCTTTTATAGGTTTTGTTCCATGAAGATGTAAAATAATATCATTTAAAAGCTCATAGACATTTTTTCCATCGTGATTTTTTATATTTGGATCGATATGGTGCAAAATAAGAAGTCTCAAAAGCTTTAAACTTTTAATCCCATCATAGATGATCTCAAATAAAATTGTTTCCCCATAGCTATTTTGATGGTTTGGATTGATATCTGCTACAAGTAAAAAGGAGGTGAGCTCATAATCTCTATCTCTTATAGCTTGGAAAATCCCTGTTTCATTTTTTCTCCGAGCATTGATATCTCCACCTGAATCTAACATTTTCTTTGCAGCTTTTAAAAGAAGCTCTCTTTTTTTATCATCTTTTTTATGCAATGCAGAAATAGTAGCAATCACCTCTAAAAGGATGGTATGACCATTAGGAAGCTCTTTATTTACATCTAGGTTATTTTGTAAAGCAGTATCTAAAATATCCATCATATTTTCTTTTGCTTCTAGCAGAATTTTTAAGATATAAGGTGTGCCATTTTTGGGTATGATAGTTGGATCTACTCCATGGGTTAAAAGTGTTTTTGCAATATCTGTGTTTTTAAGCACTTCTGGGTGCTGCATCACAGAGTTTTCATCTTCATCTACGAGATTTCTATCCAACTCTTCCATATTTAAAAGATAGTTGATAAAATTGATATCTCCATAAGAGAGAGCGTCATAAATGACATTTCTATCATGAATATCTTTATTATTGATATCTGTTCCATATTGTATAAGAAGTTTTGCCATTTGATGGTTTCCAAACACAATTACATCTTGTAAAAGAGTTCTTCCATCAATATCTCTTTCATTGACATCAATGATATCAAGTTCTAGTAAACCTTTTACCACTGGAAGAGAGTTTTTCTCTATGGCATAGTGGATCGCAGATTTTCTTTTATTGTTTTTTATTGTGATATTGGCTCCATGCTTAATCAACCATTCAACAGATTGGAATTTCCCCTCTTTTAAACAGTTGATTAAAAATGTATTACCATCTTCATCCTGATGATCGATATCGATAAATTCAGATTTTAATCCCTCTTCTAACCATTTCTCATCTTTTTGTTTTTTTAAAAGTTCGCGGTAAAAAGAGGCATTATCATGCTCCTTTTCAAATAGAGCCATTACATAAGGCTCCATTGTAAAGTTTGTTCTGCATACATAGGGATCACTTTTTGATCATTATACTGATAGTATGCAGGTACTTGAAACTCTGTTTTTGATAGTTTGATTGTTTTATTCTGTGGTTTGATTCCATAGATATTACAAGCATTATCACTTAAAAAAGCTTGTAAGTTATCTAGTTTCTTATGTTTTTCAAAAAGCTCAGTTAAAACTTGAATAGTGATTGGAGCTGTAAAAACTCCTGCAGCACATCCGCAAGCTTCTTTAGCATGTTGTGGATGTGGGGCACTATCACTTCCAAACATCACTTTTGGGTGAGCTTTTAAAGCTACTTCTAAAAGAGCTTCTCTATCTTCATATCTTTTTGCAATAGGTTTACAAAAAAGATGAGGTTGAAGCATCCCTCCAGCTACATCATCTAAAGTGATAAGCAGATGGTGTAAAGTGATCGTAGCATAAAGGTTCTCATGACGATCTAACATTTCTACGGCATCTTTTGTAGTGATATGCTCCATAATAATTTTAAGATCAGGAAACTCAGAAGCCAAAGCATCATAGATATTCATAAACTCTTTTTCTCTATCCATTACAAATCCATTAGTCTCTCCATGGATACAAAGAGGGATATTAAGCTCACTCATAGCATTTAAAGTTGGAGCTAAGGCTTTAACATCTATAGCCTCAACTCCCCCTTCACTATTTGTTGTGATTCCTGCTGGGTAGAGTTTAATAGCAGTGATCTCATCTTTTACATCTTCTAAAAACTCTTTTGTATAGGGTTTAAAAAACAGTGTCATCATAGGATCAAAAAGATCATCTTTGATCGCTTCTTGTATCCTTGATTTATATGCGAGAAGTGATTCTTTTGTATCTACAGGAGGGACAAGGTTAGGCATAATGATTCCACCAGCAAAGCTTAGTGAGCTTAAAGGTGCAACGAGTTTTAGCATCTCTTCATCACGTAAATGAAGATGCATATCAAATGGGCTTGTTAATGTGAAAGTTTGCATACAATATCCTACAGTATATAAATAATATAATGATTTTATTATATCTTATTAATATTATATCTACACTAAGATAATTAACTTGCTTCTAAAATATCTTTACAGTTTGTTGCTATTATTTTTTTTTCTTCTAAATCTACATTTTGGATAAATGTATCTTGGTAAGGGATCATAAATTGTTTTGCGTAGCTTTTTTCAATAAGTTCTTTTGATGTATCTATCAAGAGGTAATCAGCTGTTGGGAGTCTTTGGATATCAATAACTTTTCCTAAAATCTCATCATTTTCTATAATATCACATCCTACGATATCAAACCAAAAAAATTGATCTTTTTCTAAGTTACATTGTTTTTTTGTCTCTTCCATTGAGACATACAGCAATTTATTGGTAAGTTTTTTTGCATCATCTATATTTGAGATCTCTTCAAATTGAATAGTTGTATTGTTTGGATTAAATGATTGAATAGTAAGTTGTTGTCCTCTATTTGTAGTAAGAGGTGTACCTTTTTTAAATTGTTCTGGAAAGTCTGAGTCTATAAATACTTTCATAGCTCCATTAAGTCCGATAGTACGTCCTAGTTTTGCTACATAGATCTTTTCTTTCATAATATTTTCTCACAACAATCTATTTCACGTTCGTTCAATACGATTGATACGGATTAAAATCCTAGTTCGCACCGAGCTCACGCGTGAATCCTTGATTCACAAGCGTTCCCTTAGTTTCTCTAAAAGAGTGAAGCAGTTCACTCTTTTTTAACGAGAAACTACCTGTACTTTATACGAAATTCCATCTTTTGCTTTACACCCATTTAAAATGGTTTTAATAGCATTGATCATATTTCCGTTTTTACCTATAAGTTTCCCTATATCATTTTCATTTGCGTAGATCGTTACTTCTTGAAAAGTTTCATCAAGCTCTTTAACTTCCACCTGAATATCTTCAGGGAAGTTTACGATCATTTTAGCATATGAGGAAACAAAATCATTAATCATGATAATTTACTGGTAAAATTTATTTTTTTTCAGTAAGTTTTTTTACTTTTTCACTTGGCTTAGCACCAACACCTAACCAATAGTTTAATCTCTCTTCATCGATTTTTAAAACTTTTGGCTCTACTACTGGGTTATAATAACCAATTGATTCAATCCATCCTGAATCTCTTCTTTTTCTTGAGTCTGTTACAACGATTCTGTAAAATGGTTTTTTGTTTCTTCCCATTCTTGTAAGTCTGATTACTGTCATTTCTTTTTTCCTTTATTTGTGTTTGTTTTTAAGTTAATGAGTTCATAAGTTGCATAACTTATCAACTCATTAACTTATTGGTTAATTACTTTGGAAGTCCTGGCATGCCACCTTGCCCACCCATTTGGGAAAGCATCTTTTGCATATCTTTCATTCCACCTTTTCCTGACATCTTTTTTGCCATTTTTGAAGCATTTTTAAATTGCTTTAAGATCTTATTTACTTGTACTTCAGAAAGCCCAGCCCCACGAGCAAGTCTTTTTTTACGAGAGTTGTTTAAGATACTTGGAGTTTCTCTCTCTTTTGGTGTCATTGATGAGATAAGAGCTTTGATTCTTACAATTTCACCTGAACTTTCAAGATCCATATCTTTAAGTTGGTTTGCCATTTGACCCATTCCTGGGATCATTCCAAGGATAGATTTCATACTCCCAAGCTTTTTCATCATATCAAGTTGCTCTAAAAAGTCATTAAAGTTAAATTCACCTTTTTTGATCTTTTTAGTAACCTCTTTTGCTTTTTTCTCATCAATTACTGCTGCTGCTCTTTCACTAAGACCCTCAACATCTCCAGCTCCCATAAGTCGTGAAACGATTCTATCAGGGATAAATGGTTCGATATCTGGCATCTTCTCACCAATACCGATAAATCTAAGTGGAACTTGTACTTGATGAGCAATAGAGATAGCTACCCCACCTTTTGTATCACCATCGTATTTAGAGAGAATTACTCCATCGATTCCAATTTTTTCTTTAAAAGTAGTTGCTGTTTTTGTAGCATCATGTCCAGTTAAAGAATCAGCCACATAAAAGATCTCATCAGGTTCTACTGCATCTTTTACATCTTTTAGCTGATCCATAAGCTCTTCATCAATAGCAAGTCGCCCAGCGGTATCTATAAAAAGAACATCATACATCTCAGTTTCAGCTTTTTTCTTAGCATTTTGTGCGATCTTTATAGGATTAGTTTCCCCATCTTCAAAGTATACATCTACTTCTATTTGGCTACCTATTTGTTTTAATTGCTCAACTGCTGCTAGTCTTTGAAGGTCAGCTGCAGCGATAAGTATTTTTTTCTTTCTGATTTTTAGATAGTTTGCAAGTTTTCCTGTAGTAGTTGTTTTACCACTTCCTTGAAGACCTGTCATTAAAATAGTGGTAAGTGTAGATTTATTGCTGTAAATAAATCCTTGATTTCCATTTGTGGTTAAAATATTTGTAAGAGAGTTTTTAAGTGCATTTAAAAATGAGTCTTGACCGATCCCATTGGCTTTTGTTTCTAGTTCTATTTGTTTTAAAAGCTCTTTGGTCGTTTTATGGTGTACATCAAACGTTAAAAGAGATTTTTTCAACTCTGTTAAGGCTCTTTTTAATGCGTTAGCATCATCTTTATGACGAATCTTTCCAACAACATTTTTAAAAGAACTGGTTAAACTATCAAACACTTTAAAATACTCCTCTTTTTAATTAAGTTTGGAATGATAGTGAAGTAAAGCTTTATATAAAAAAGTATAAAACCCCTAAAATAAGGGATTTTGAAGATATAAGAATATATCAAATTAAGTAAAAATAAAGCTTAGTTTGATTTTACACATTCTAGTAGTTTATTATTGAGCTGTTCAATTTTTTCATTCAGTTCATTAATCTTTACTTTATGAAGAAGCTTTGCATAGATAAAAAATATAATGATAAAAAGCAAAAGATTAGAAACTAAAAGAGAATAATAAAAGTTATTTTTTTGATTATCAATATAGTGTGAATCACTCGCTATTACAAAGAGTCCAATATTCTCTGCTGTAACTGAATTATTGACTTTAATAAAAGTTAAAAGGTGGTTATCTTCTGGATTATAAATACTAAAAGCTTTTTTTTGTGAATCGACTAGTGAATATATTTGTTCTTCTAACTCGTTTGAGATATGATCAAGTGTATTTTGATTAGTAAGGTTATCCACATAGTCAAAGATATTGTTTTCGATATAAAATTTTTCGAGATTTGAATTTGTATAGTTGTGTTTTTCACTTTTGAAAAGTTTTTTATCCACAACCTCTTTTTTTATTAAAAAGTAGCTTGGTAGATTATACTTTTGAGAAACTGTAGCACTCATAGCATGAGTACTAAAAGATATCTCTACACTTCCAAGATGTTTTTTATCATAAAAAAGAGGATAGGCAAATCTATATCCATTATAGATCCTTCCCTCTTCAAAACCATCAATAAATTTTTGGTATTGATTCACATAACTTACTGTTTGGCGAATCCCTGATAGATCATCTCCAAATTTTTAGGACGGTGAAATCGTAAAAAACTATCATTATTAGGAAGATGGAAATGGAGCTGTTTTAAATTATACTCATGGTGCATTGTATAAGTGTTTTTTAGTTTTGCATAGAGTTTTTCTCTTTGTTCATTTTTATTTGTTTCTTCAATATTTGAAAGGATCTTAAGTACTTCAGGGGTATTCACTTCAATCTCAAAGATCACGCGGGAGAGTTTTTTATATTGATCATAGATCACATTATAGTTTTGAGTATATAGGGCTGTTTTTTAACTAAGGTATTCTTTTATCTTTTGATTTTTTTCATGGTTTAGTCCTATAAAGATAAAAGTAGAAACCATAATAAAAAAAAGGTAAAAAATATTTTTGATCGTAGCATCTGTTAAAATTTCACTTTAATAGCTTCTTTATTTTTAAAATATACACACTCAGTATATCCAACCTCTTTAGCAACTTTTACTGCTTCTCCATAATAAAATCCAATCTGATATATACTATGAGCATCACTACTAAATGTAATAGGGATACCAAGTTCATAAGCTATATGTAAAAGAGATGTTGAGGGGTATTGCTCTTTTACTGGTTTTCTAAAACCTGCTGCATTTATCTCTATAGCCATATTCGCTTTTTTGATCTCTTTTAGAGCTTCTAAAGCTAAAGAGTTGATATCTTGTTTTGGAAAAAAGTTAAAGATTTTTATAAGATCAAGGTGACCTACAATATTAAATAGTTTTGTAGCAGCCATCTGTTTGATCGCTTCAAAATACTCTTCCCAAACTTGGTCAATATCTTTATTCTCATATTGACCTATATATTCAGGATTATCAAATCCCCAGTTTCCAAGATAATGAACAGAACCTATAAGATAATCCACATTTGCATCTTTGATCACATCTAAAAGATAATCCCCTTTTAAATAATCAACCTCATAGCCTAAAAGGATGGTGATATCATCTTTATATTTCTTTTTTAAAGAAAGGATAGAGGTTTCATAATGATCTTTATCACATAATTCAAGACGGTATCCATCACAGAAATTTTTCATAGGAGCGTGCTCGCTAAATCCATAGATG
>CBETOJ010000019.1:0-11191 GCA_965537725.1 uncultured Campylobacterales bacterium
TAATAAATAATTGTAATTTATCCATACAATCATCCACTAGTTTTTTCTCTTTACCTTCTAATAAAAGTCGAATCTTCTTTTCAGTTCCTGAATATCTTATAAGATCTCTTAGTCCTTTTTTTCTAAACTCAACTAAAAGCTGATCTAAACCTTCAATTTCATCTAAAGGTTTTTTCTCTTCAACGATTAAGTTTTTTAAAACCTGAGGATAAAGGTTAAAAGGATTTAATGCCTTACTAGCTTTTTGTTTGGTTGAAACCAATAATGCTAAGACTTGTAATGCTGAAGCTAAACCATCCCCAGTTTTAGCAACATCTGAAAAGATTATATGACCACTTTGTTCTCCTCCAAAATTGATCCCTTTTTCTTTCATAATCTCTAAAACATATTTATCCCCAACATTTGATCTATAAAGCTCAATGCCATTCTTTGATAAATAGTCTTCTAAAGCTTGATTACTCATCACTGTAGCGACACAACCACCTTGTAATTGATCTTGTTGTTTAAGATATACAGCAAGTGCACCTATAAGTTTATCACCATCGATCACTTCACCATTCTCATCCACTACAACTAATCGATCTGCATCTCCATCTAATGCAATTCCAATATCTGCTCGATACTGAACTACAAGCTTTCCAAGCTCTTTGGGATAGAGTGCTCCACAGTTTTCATTGATATTATATCCATTAGGTTCATCATTCACTGTAATTACATCTGCATCAAGCTCTTCTAAAATAGTAGGACCCACTTTATACCCAGCCCCGTTAGCACAATCAAGAACAATTCGCATATCGCTTAGACTAAGCTCTCTTGGGAAAGAGCTTTTTATAGAGACGATATATCGCCCTATCACATCATTGATCCTTTTTGCTTTTCCTATTTCATTATGAGTACATTGTGACTTTTTTATAAGTTCATCATTTTCAAAAATCTCTTCAATCTCTTTTTCAATACTAGCAGAGAGCTTGTTTCCATATGAGTCAAAAAATTTTACACCATTATCTTCATAGGCATTATGAGAAGCACTTAGCATGATTCCAGCATCACAACGCATAGTTTCAGTGAGATATGCGATTGCAGGAGTTGGCATAGGACCTATTTGTATCACATCATATCCCACTGAAGTTAAACCACTTACAAGAGCATTTTCAATCATATAGCCACTTCGTCTCGTATCTTTTCCAACCAAAATCTTTTTTGTTCGTGAGTTCTTTTTAAAATAGATCCCTGCAGCTTGGGCAAGCCTTAAAGCAGTCATAGCATCAAGAAAAGTTCCAGCTTCTCCCCTTACGCCATCAGTACCAAAAAGTTTTCTCATCTACACTGTACCTTGTTCAAACTGTGCTCTAATTCTATCTTTCTCTTTTTGTCTTTTCTCTTTTTCAGCCAACATATTTCTATAGTTTTTAATAGAAAATTTTAATTGAACTAAAAATGAAGCTGCAACAAAGATCGAACTATATGTTCCCACAATAATACCAACTAAAAGAGTAAAACTAAATCCATTGATAATCTCTCCACCAAAAAGATATAGAGTAAGAACTACGAAAAATGTAGTTAAAGAGGTTAAAGTGGTTCTACTTAGAGTTCGTGAAACTGATTCATTTACCACATCATTCAGCTCATTCTCTCTTGAAGTCTCTACTCCCTCACGAATTCTATCAAATACAATAATTGTATCATTAAGTGAATATCCCAAAATTGTTAAGATTGCAGCTAAAATATCCAAATTTACATCGATATTAAAAAGAACAATAGCTCCAAGGGCAATAGAGATATCATGTATCAAAGCTAAAATCGAAGCAACTGCAAATCTCCATTCAAATCTATAAGAAACATAGATCAAAATTACGATCAATGCTAAAGAAAGAGCCATGATGCCTTTTTCTTGTAAAGCATTTCCAACTTTTGGGCCAACCATATCAACTCTTCGAATCTCATATTTTCCAGTTGGCTCTAAAATTACTCTTATCTCATCTCCAATATCTTGACCAAGAGCAGTAGAAGCAGTAGGAATTCTTACAATCACTTCCTCTACATTTCCAAACTCCGTTACAACTGCCTTTTCATAATTTGGATTTGATTCCAATACTTTTCTAATATCTTCAATGGGTGCTTTTTGTTCATATTTAACTTGAACTAAAGTTCCTCCTGAAAAATCAATCCCTAAAGTAAGTCCTTTTGTAAAAAGTAAAACTAAAGATGCAATTACTAAAATTGATGAGAGTGCTAAAAAAGGAAGCTTTTTCCCCATAAAATCGAATATTTCATTTGATTTAAATATTTCCATTATTTCACTCCAAACCATTTTTTCGTATTTTTGTCTTTTACGATCTTTGGCATTAACGCATCATAAATACCATGAGTCCCTAAAATAGCTGTGATCATAGAAGCTAAGATACCAATACTAATTGTTATCGCAAATCCTTTAATAGGACCTGTTCCATAGACATAAAGTATAACAGCTACTAAAAGTGTTGTAATATTTGCATCTAAAATAGCACTCATTGCATTTTTATAACCATTTTCTATCGCTTTAGGAATACTACTTCCTTGACGAAGTAGTTCACGGATTCGCTCACTAATAATTACATTGGCATCAACCGCCATACCCACTGTTAGAACTATCCCTGCCATACCTGGAAGTGTTAAGGTAGCTCCAAACATAGCCATCACAGCAATAATAATAAAGATATTAGTAATAAGTGCAATATTTGCAACAATCCCACCTATCCCATAATAAACGATCATAAATATTACAACTAAAACAAACCCGGAAACCAGTGCAATAATAGAAGCTTCAATACTATCGGCTCCAAGACTAGGTCCCACACTTCTTTTTTCTAATACAATAATTGGTGCAGGTAATGCTCCTGAACGCAAGGCAATAGCAACATTCCCAGCTTCTTCTACACTAAAGTTTCCACTGATCTGTCCACTTCCACCACCAATTCGTTCCCGTATTGATGGAGCAGAAAACACTTTTCCATCCAAAACAACTGCTAATCTTTTCCCGATATTCTTTGCTGTAAAATCACCAAATACTTTAGCGCCAAAAGCACTTAAAGTAAAATTGATCACAGGTTGATTCGTTTGCTGATCAAAAGCTACTCTTGCATCACTTACCTCTGATCCAGTTAAAATAGGGATCTGTTTGACCAAATATTTAACTTGAGGATTTCCTGACTCTTCTAAGATAATATTACCCCCAGCTAAAGCTTGCTCATTTGTTAACTCATATACTTGATCAGCTTTTGTCTCATCTACTGCCATAAGTTCAAGGTTTGCAGGCTTTGCGATCAATGATCTTGCGCGCTGTTCCTCTTGTGGAGTTTTAATTCCTGGAAGTTCTACAACAATATCCGTCTCACCTTGTCTTGTAACGGAAGGCTCAGCTAAACCAAACTGATCAAGTCTATTTCTAATAGTCTCAACTGCTTGTGTTACTGCCATATCTTTGACAACTTCTATCTCTTCGTGAGTTAATTCAATATAATAAGAAAGCTCGTGCTCTTTTTTTATATTTAACCCTTTGATCTCAGCTATCATCGTATCAAGTTTTTGTTGTTCATCAGGGTCAAGAAGAACAAAACTCACATGATCTTTTTTTACAAGAAGATCTTCAATAAGTATCGATTCTTTATCTGTATAGTATTTGATTGTAGCTGCGATTGATTTGATTTTTCCTTCAACTGCTTTTGGAGTTTCTACTCCTAAAAGCATATGAAGTCCACCTTGA
Organism: uncultured Campylobacterales bacterium; assembly: GCA_965537725.1. Lineage (GTDB taxonomy): Bacteria > Campylobacterota > Campylobacteria > Campylobacterales > Arcobacteraceae > JAIOSF01. Next base: position 3,743 of record CBETOJ010000019.1, read on the forward strand.
AGGTCAAGCCCTAAAGAGATTTTTTTCCCATCTTCAGTTTGCAAAAAAGATGGCACAGAAAAGATTATCCCAAAAACTGTTACTAGTAAAAATATTACTAGTCTATAGTTAAAAATATGCAAAGTATTCCTTTAGCTATTACTCTTCCCATTTGCTTGCAACATAGTTTTTTGCAACTCTAAGTGTTGAATCATCGACACTTTTTACTGTTAAAAAGTTTCCCTCAACTTTTGCAATCTCAACAATTAATCCACCGTTTGTTACGATCTTATCACCTTTATCAAGTGCTTCAAGCATCGCTTTATGCTCTTTTTGTTGTTTTTGTTGTGGTCTTATGATTAAAAAATAAAATATTGCAAAAAGTACAATAAGTGGAAGTAAAGATCCAATTAAATCACCATTCATATTTAGTCCTTTTGATTAAAATTTCGATATTTTATCCAAAGGGGACTTAAAACTCTAATGTACCCTCTATAGTAAATTCAGCTTTTGCATCAAGTTCAGCATGACTTAAAACAGCAATCTGTAAACCAAATTTTTCAAAAATCTCTGATACTCTTCTTCTAAGGCTTGGATCAACGATCATAGCAACTGGAGCAATCCCTTTGGCTTCAATTTGATTTAAAAGCTCTCTTGTTTTAGTTACAAGATTATTGATCTCTCCAATACTAAGCATTAACTGACTTACACCATGCTGTTCTTGCAATTTTCCTATAAAGTCTTGCTCAAGATCTGATCGTATAGTGATAATATGTATTGCTCCATCAGCTGCTGTATATTTATTAGTAATCAGTCTAAAAAGCTTTGATCTGACATGTTCTAAAAGGATATCAGGAGATTTTGTAAGTTCAGCAATATCTGATACAGATTCTAATATTGTGATCATATCAACAAGTGGTATCCCTTCATGTAAAAGATCTTTACACACTTTAAGGAGGGATCCATAAGTCGTTACTTTCATAGCTTCTTCAATAATAATTGGGAAATCCTCTTTTAATCTATCAATAATATCCACCAAGTCTTGTCTTGTAATAATATCTTCAGCGTGTTTTTTAATCAGTTCAGAAAGATGAGTAGAGATAATTGTTGGTGCATCAACTACTGTAAATCCACGATTGAGTGCTTCATCTTTTTGCTCAGGATCAATCCAAGTAGCTTCAAGACCAAAAACAGGTTCTTTTACTTTTTTCCCTTTAAGCTTTGCTCCTGCAATTCCACCCATAGCTAATACTTTACTAAGTTCCACATTTCCTTTAGCTATTGGAATTCTTTTAAGGTTAAAACTATATTCATTCATTTGTAAAGTTGTATCATCACTAATTCTAATTTGAGGGATAACAAATCCAAGCTCCCCTGCAATCTTATTTCGAATCCCTTTAATTTTATCAAGAAGTTCATTATTATCTTGAACAAGTCTTAAAAGCTGAGCTCCAAGTTTAAGTTCAAGTACTTCAAGCTTCATCGTTTTATCAATTGTTTGCTCTTCTGTTAAAGCTGTACTTTGTTGTTTTTTTGCTCTCTCTTCATCTCTTTTTTGTTTTTCAACTGCTATCTTATCTACAACTTTTTCACCTTTAACAAAGCGTGTAAATGCATTGTCTTGATCCTGATCGATCATATAAACAATATATCCAGTTGCTGATAATAATAATCCCATAAAAAGTAAAATTCCAGTAGGAAATCCTGGAACAAAAGCAAAAAGGAATAATGCTATTCCTGTGATAATTAATGTTTTACTATCATTAACTAATTGACTAACAGTACCACTAGCAAACTTTTCTTCATCAGTATTTGAACGGGTAATAATAATAGCTGTTGCAGTAGAAATAATAAGAGCAGGTATTTGAGCAACTAGTCCATCTCCAATAGTTAAGATAGTATATATCTCCGAACTCTCAGCTGCAGTTAAATCATGCTGAAAGATCCCTATCATCAATCCACCTATAAGGTTTACAAGTGTAATAATAATACCAGCAACAGCATCACCTTTAACAAACTTTGCAGAACCATCCATAGTACCGTAAAAACTCACTTCACTAGCAAGTTCTTCTCTTCTTTTTTTCGCTTGTTGATCATCAATAAATCCAGCATTTAAATCAGCATCAATTGCCATCTGTTTACCTGGTAATGAATCAAGGGAGAACCTTGCTTGAACCTCAGCAACCCTTCCTGCACCTTTAGTTACAACCATAAAGTTAATAAGTACTAGGATAATAAAGATAATCACACCAATTACCATGTTCCCACCAACAACAAACTCCCCAAAAGCAGTAATAATAGAACTTACTGCATCTGGCCCATTATGTCCTTCACTTAAAATAGATCGAGTTGTGGCTATATTAAGTGAAAGTCTAAAGAGTACCAAGATCAAAAGTAAAGTTGGAAAGGTTGAAAGATCTGTTGGTCTTTGGATAAATAAAGCAATTAATAGAATTAAAATTGCCGATGTTAAAGAAAGGATTAAGAAAAAATCCAATATCCCCTTTGGTAAAGGGACAACAATAATTGCAAGCATAGAAAATATGAACGCAATAAGAACATATTCTTTTTTAAAAAACAGCTCTCTTACATTCATATTATTTTTAAATACCTTTTAATTAATATAATTAACTAAAGACATTTGATTCATCTTTGCAATTGTTGAATATAAAGATGAATATGTCAATTCTAAAGCTTTTGATTCCATAGCAAGTTTTGCTAGATCAGCTCCATTTGTTTCTTGCATTAAAATATCGTAATGAGTAATTTGAGCTTGTATTTTTTCAAATGATTGCTCAAATACAGCATTTCTTCCACCTAATTCACCATGTCCTATATTTGTTGCATCAAATTGATTCGTTGTTTGTGTCAATCCATTTCTCAAAGACTCATCTACTCCATCATCAGTCATCTCATACCCTTTTGTTCCATCAAGCTTTGTTGAATACCCCTCAAGTGCATTAATAATTACATTGAGATCATCAAAATAGTTATGTTTTGATTCAAATCTCATATGAGTCAATTCAATTACTTCACCTGAACTTGTAGTGATCTGATTTGGAATTGTTGCATAAAAAGTAGCATGCTTTGCTTGTTCATCAGAACTTGCTTCTTCTTCATTCATAATTACCATACTATAATTAGTATTAGTATCTGTAGTTGATGTAGAAGTATTTTGATCTGTCACATCAACTTGAATATCTGGATTTCCCGATAATGTAGAGATTGAAAATGTATCTCCAGTTAAAGGAGACACAGCATAACCATCTGCAGTTAATAAAGGTTGTAATGTATTAAAAATTGATTGTGCATCATCATCAGCACCAACTCCATCAGCTGTATGTGTATATGTTTTACCATTTACTGTTATTGAAAAATCACCACTTGCGTCTGTATTTGTTCCTACACCTAAATTTACTTTAAAAGCAGGTGCTTCAGTATTTTTCATACCTATTTCAACTGGTGGATGAAAGATATCTCCGTTATGATCATATCTCTGTAGTTTTGTTTTATCTTCAGAGATTTTCCATTCATACCCCTCACTATCAATGACTCTTTCATTATCTGCAACATACAGACGTTCTGTACTTCTAGCAGAACTAGCACTATAAAATCCAATATCATATCCTGTCGCACCTCTATCTCTATAACTTCCAGGTTGTACAGCTATTTTTCTTAAAAATGCATCTCCATTAAAAGATATTTTACCATTATCTTCAAAATTAGCATCCTTGGTAATAGTTTGAATTGTAGTATTAGATCCAGCAAAAACATATTCTCCATCAACTTCAACATTCATCAAATCAAACATTGTTTCTCGGATACCTGTTAGGTTTGTTGCAAGAGCAAGACGATCATTTCTATCCATACCATCATTAAGACCTTTCATAAGATCCACTTTAATAGCATCTATGGCTTTTTTCATATCTGACATACTTGTATCAGCACTATCATTCAATGCATTTGATTTAGCAAGTTGAAGTTCTAAACTTTCAGTAACTCTTAGCTTATCTTGAATACGTAAAATATCATTATGTAATAATGAATCTTCACTTCCCTTTTCTTGGTTTTTACCAGTAGACATTTGATAACTTATTCGTGTATTTACACGATCCAAATTACCTAAATGGTACATCATATTGCTACTCATATCAATCATTGGTCACCTCCATCAGCCTTTTGACCGTTTCATCATACGTACTTATCTCATTAATTCCTTGGGAGAGAAACTTACGTATCTTATCTTTTCGGAGCAGTGCATCATCAAGTTCTCGATCCATCCCTTTTTTGTACGCACCAATTCTTAAAAGTACCTCATTTTCATTTATTAGTGATAATACCCTTTTTAACTTTAAAAATCTATTATATTGTTCAACTGATATAACTTTATCAATTACCCTTGAGGCACTTTGCAATAAATCAATAGGTGGATAAAACCCCTCTTCTGTTAATTTTCTTGTTAACACTATATGCCCATCAAGGATCGATCTACTTTGATCTGCAATTGGATCACTCATATCATCTCCATCAACTAATACTGTAAAAAATGCAGTGATTGTCCCTTTTTCATTGGAACCTGCTCGCTCCATTAATTGAGGTAAAAGTGCAAATACTGAGGGAGGATATCCTCTTTGCGTAGGTGGCTCTCCAGTACTTAAGCCTATCTCTCTTTGTGCCATTGCAAATCTTGTTACAGAATCCATCATTAAAAGAACATCATGCCCTTTATCTCTAAAAAACTCAGCTATTGCCATTGCACTAAACGCAGCATATTTTCTCATTAAAGAAGATTCATCACTTGTTGCGGTTACTATAACTGTATTTTCTAAATTATCTCCTAGATTGTAGTGGATAAATTCGGGGATTTCTCTTCCCCGCTCTCCAACTAAAGCAATAACTTTGATCTGAGCCTCACACCCTTTTACAATCATTCCCATTAATGTTGACTTTCCAACCCCAGATCCTGCAAAGATCCCCACTTTTTGTCCTTTTCCACACGTAAGCATAGAGTCTATGGCTTTCACTCCAGTAGAAAATCTTTGATTTATAATTCCACGATCAAGTGGTGGGATTGTCTCTTTATTGATTGAAGAATATCCTTCAATATTAGTGATTTTTCCACCTTTATCAATCGGTTCACCTAAGGCATTAACCACACGACCTAATAGTCCATAACCACATGCTATGCTTAATCCCTCTTTTTGTAAATAGACTTTATCACCAACTTTAAATCCATCAATAAATGAAAATGGGACAACCGTAAATTGTGTCCTTTCAACAGATGCTACCATCCCTAATACTTTTAAATTTGCCTCTTCTGCTTCAATTCTAATAATATCACCAATAGCCACTTCTAGTCCTGAAGCAATAATACTAGAACTACTAATATTAGTAATTCTTCCAAAAGGGATAAAAAGATTATTAGAATTTATATTATTCAATAAAGAATCTATATCTATATGATTCATAGCTACATCTTTTCACACATTTTTTTATAATAACTTGTTGTATCTTTTAATCGATTACATCGTCTCACAGCATCTTTATATCTATTATCTCTTTTTTGATATTCATATATTTTTGCCATCTCATAATAGATTCTAGATTTATCGTCATCTGATATTTTTCTATCTATACTTCTTCCATCTTTATATCTTTTGATTTGCAATCCATGCTTTAAATAATCTAGTGCAAGATCATAGTTATCATTCAATTTTGCATATCGTGCTAATTCTATCTCTACAAATGGGGAATAGACTCTTGCTCTCATTTTATTTTGTGTTTCGTAGAGTTTTTTTAGTATCTGAGAAGCTTCTTCTTCCTCTTTCTCTTTTAATAGATACAGATAATAAGTATGATAAAAATCAATAATAAGTGGATTATTCTGATTGTTGATTATAAATTCAGGATTTGCTCTTGCATATGCAAAAAATCGCTGCATTGCCTGAGAATTATCAAGGTTTCTATAAATTAAAAAACGGTATAAGAACTCTTGCGAGAGGATATCTGGTTCACTAAATAGATCTAGTTTTTGTGAATAATTAAAAGCTTCATCATATTTTCTTAAAACAATAGCAACTTTTTCTAATAAAAAGTTCACTTTTGCATCTTGTACTTTTGAATATACATTTTTTATTGTCCTAAAAGCTTTCTCTTGAGGTACCTCCATTAAACATCCAAAAAGTTTGTTTATTGCTGGATCATCTTTTAATAAAAGGAGTAAAGCTTCATCTGATATATCTTTTATTACCATAGTAAGTTGTTTACATTGATTCGTATTTAAATAGTACTCAACCATTTTTGAATTAACCATATTATAGATTTTATCCATACTTTCATGACCAAATCTTTTGATAATAGACGCTGGGATCCCATAGTAAATCTTTTTCATACGAAGGATCTGTTCATACTTTTCATCTTCTATTGAATTAATCAACTCTTGCATCATTGCTTTATACTGCATAGTATCAGAATCACTATATTTCGATGCCATCATTGCAGGATCAAATTTTCCTTCTCTCATAATGATCTCATCAAGATACATTTTTGCATTTTTCTTAAAAGGATTATTATATTTTAATTGGATAAGCTCTTCATAAATTTTTTTTGCTTCTTTTAAATATTTTTTATCATATCCTGCAATCTCCATATATGTATTTGCAAGTTTAAATTTAAAATTATCAATACTTTTTGATTCACTTGAATTTTCTATAAGTTTATTTAAAATATCAATGGCAAATTCTGGCATTCCAGCATCGACTAGTTTATCAACTTTATTCAGTGCTTTATAACTATCATTGGCATAATAATCTATATTTCTATTAAGTACTTTTTCTACAAGATCATATGCCTTTTGATCCTCTTTATTTAAAATATAGGCATCATATAATTCATCGGCTATAATGGTAGCAACCTCTAAACTTGTAGTATTGACAAGCTCTTGGCGTAAGATCTTAATCGCTTTATTATAATCCCTTGTTTTCATATAAATCTGAGAAAGTGCAACCTTTCCATAAACTTTTGACAGAGGATCATCAAAACTCTCACTAATTACATTGGCATAATACAAGGCTTCATCCATTTTATTAATCTTGATTTTTATTAAAACTAATAATCTATATGCTTCTAAAAGATCTTCTTGATCTATAACTGATGTATTTATTGCTTTTTCTAAAAGTATATTTGCTTCACTCGCCCTTGGCGTAGTATTTAATTTATATAAAATTTCACTATGAAGCAATGTAGCAGCTGAGTTTAAAAGATCTACATCATTACTATTTTCAAACATCTTAATATGTTTTAGAGCCACATCAAGCTGTCCCTCTTGCACGTACCTTCTAATCTCTTTTAGTTTATCTGATGCTCCAACTATCTTTCTTTTTTCAACTTGAGTAATTTGTGACATATCAGGATTAACAAAATTATAATAAAAATCTTTTTTCCCATAAAGAGTGCTTAAGATAATAAAAA
>CBETOJ010000020.1:0-11155 GCA_965537725.1 uncultured Campylobacterales bacterium
TTATGTATAAAATTTTAGGAATATTTTTCACTATTTTCATCTTTGTTGGATGTAGTTCAAAAAACCAACCTGTACAAATAGAACCACAAAAACAAACTGCCCAATACTCAGATAAACTCTATGGTATCTCTCAAACTCCTGCAACATATATGCAATATCTTCCAAATATAGACCATAGAGGACTTATTCAAAAAGATGAATTTTTTAATAAACGTTACTTTAAACCATGGCATATACCAAAACTTAGCTCTCCAAAAAGTGAAGCTATGTGGGGATTTAGCTACCAACAAAAAGAAACCTTTGGGATGAACTATCAGCCACTTGATGATACTTGGTATGAAACACAAAAATCAAATGCAAACTTTGATCAGTATAATCATCTTAGAAAAAAAGGGATCATGCTTAAAAATACAAATATGAGAGTCTTTCCTACAAAAAAGCCAATCTTTTATGATCCAAAAGAAGCAGGAGAGGGATTTCCATTTGATTACAATCAAGTCTCTTTGATCTATATCAATACTCCAATTATAATCTCTCACTTATCACGTGATAAAGCGTGGGCATTTGTAGAGAGTAATTTTACAACAGGATGGGTTCCAATAAATACTATAGCTTACTTAGATTCTAAAAGAAGAAAGATATTTGAAAATGAAAACTATATGGTAGCCACTACAGACAATTTTCCATTGTATGATGATGGAGAGTTTATTGAATATATTAAAATAGGAACTATTTTTCCTAAATCAAATAAAAAACTCTTTATCGTTACAAGAGATAAAGGACTCAATGGAAAGCTTACATTTGTTCAAACTAAACATGTATCATCAAAACCTTTAGCATTTAGTGAAAAAAACATAGTTCATATTATGAATGAGCTTAAAAATGAACCATATGGTTGGGGTGGACTATTAGATACACGAGATTGTTCTTCTATGACTAGAGACTTTTTTTCTTTATTTGGTATCTATCTTGAAAGAAACTCCTATGGTCAAACTTTCAACGGACAATATGTCTCTTTTAATAATCTTACAAATGAGCAAAAAAAACAAACTATAGTAGAGACAGGAAAGCCTTTTCGCACTTTGATCTATCTAAAAGGTCATATTATGTTATATGTAGGATCTTTTGATAATGAACCAATCCTTTTTCATCAGTTTTGGGGCATCCAAACCAAAGATGAAAAAGGAAATGAGGGAAGAGAGATTATAGGAAGAACTATTTTTTCAACCCTAGATTTAGGAAATACACTTCCAAATGCAAATCCTGAAGCATCACTTATAGAAAAAGCAAAAGGGATGATCATCTTAAATATCTAAGATTATATAAGAATATACAAGAATTAAACTATAAAGTTAAACTCTTGATCTTATATCTACTGAGCTCTTTCCCTTTTGTATCAACAATATGTACAGCACATGCCAAACATGGATCAGAAGAGTGAAGTACTTTTAAAACTTCAAGAGGTTTTGAAGTATCTTCTACTTTTATACCTACAAGAGCTTCTTCATATGCTCCTCTTATCCCATCATAATTTTTAGGTGTAGCATTCCAAGTGGTTGGAGCCATTACACTATAATTTGAGATCTTTGCATCTTTTATATTTACAAAATGTCCTAATACTCCTCTTGGAAATTCAAGAAACATCTTTCCTGTATCTGTTGGAAGTGAATTAAAGTCATATCTTCCCTAAGTATCAGTATCATAGTATTTAATATTTTGAGTGAATCGACTTACTAGTTTAAAAATATATTCACATACATAAATTGTTTCAATCGCTCTTGTACAATTTCTTCCAACTGTAGTTGAAAGATCCAGAAGTTCTAGATCTGTCTCTTGTAAAAACTCATCGACAAAAGGCTGAATAAGTTTATTCTTTTTACTATAGCTGATAACTACTCTAGCTAAGGGGCCACTTTCCATAGTTTTTCCATCATATCTTGGAACTTTTACCCAAGAATATTTATCATCATTGTTTTGTGTTTTTAAACTTCCATCCTCATTAAGATCTGTATAAAAAGGCTTTTCTTTATCTTCATTGTCATACCAAGCACGATCTACCTCTTCGGTAACTTTTGTTGCATCAAACTCTTCAATATTAGAAAAGTCATGATTATAAACAATCCCATTACAAAAAAGTCGTTGATCTCCCTCAAATGGATATCCTCCAACTGCCATAAAATTTCCATTTGCTCGACCAAGTCCAGCTTTGATCTCATCACGATAAGCAATAGCTAAAAGCTTCATATCAGGTAAATATGCCCGATCAACAAACTCTTTTGCCTCTTTTAAAATAAAAATATAGTCATTTAACCTTTGAGGATTTAACATGTCAGCTACACTAGTTACTCCACCTACTACTAAACTTTGTGGACGGGGAGTTTTCCCTCCAAATATCGCTACTGTGCAATAGCCACATCAGCTTGCATCGTACACTCTTTAACATGCCCTGCAACAAAATCAAAATCTTCTACTTGTGCACACTCACCGACAGCATACACATCTTCAGCACTTGTTTGCATAAAAGTATTTGTTAAAATCCCTTTATCACATCTAAGAACCTCTCTAAAATCTCCGATATTTGGCTTAATACCAACTCCAAAAACTAAAAAAGGATTCTCAATTTCTAGTTTTTTAGTAATCAGTTTTTTGATCTCTCCATCTTCAATAGTTTTATCAACTATTCCGTCTTCATACGATATCTTGATTTTCCCAGATTTTACATAACACTCTTCAATAGTTTTAATAGAATCAACTGATAAAGTTTTATCATAAAGGTGTTTTCCTCTTACTAATAAAGTGATATTTTTGACTCGTTCTATTTCATTAAGTGTTTCAAGAAGTTCAAGCCCAATCGGTCCACTTCCTACGATCACAACTTCTGTGTAACACTTATCTCCTGAACAATTTTTAATAATATTACAATCATCAGCACTTCTAAAAACACTAGCATTTTTAAGACCATTGATATCAAAAAGAGAAACAGGACTTGAACCAGTAGCAAGAATAAGCTTATCATAACTAAACATTGAAGTTTCAGAGTATACTTGTTTAGCTTTTGTATCAATATTGACTATTTTTTGATTCAGCTCTAAACGAACAGTTGGATCAAGGGGAAGTTTGATTCCTTCTACATCTTCTTTATCATCTACTAAACGACAAAGATGGATTCTATCATAAGGGGGATATTTTTCGTCACTTAGGACTAAAACCTCTATGCTATTATCTTGTTTTTTAATATTATTTGCTAAATAGGTTGCGGCTATTCCACCGCCTACTATAACTACTCTCATATCAAACCTCCGCAATTAATATCAGATAGATATACTTTACTATAATTTTTTGAAAAAACTGCTAACAACCCCTATACAATCTTGATATTTTTTCAAATCTTTTATCTCCTCAAAACTATTTGTGAGCATAGAATAGATCTCAAAATTTGGATAAACATTATAAAGAGTATTTAAAAAAGATATGATCACCTGTGGTGAGACGTGATGAGAAAAGCTATTAAATGCTGTTTGTGATAGAGGACAAGCTAGTTTATAATGATCACTCTTACTATATGCAACATCAACAAAAATGATCTCATCTGCATCTTTAAGTTCCAAACAAAGCTCAGGTGTTAATTGAAAAGTTTCGATTAACAAAGTATCTTTTAGGGGGTACTTTTGAAGAGCTTGTATGATATCAACTCCAAAAGCATCCTCACCCCGTAAACTATTTCCATACCCTACAATGATACGCATTAGCTTCTATCTATAATATCCAGAACTTTTTTATTGTGATCTCTAATCTCAATACGCGAAGAGACAACCCCTAAAGCATGAGTTGAACAACTAAGACATGGATCAAAACATCTAATAACTGCTTCTACTCTATTTAACGCTCCATCGGTTATGTTTGAGCCATCAACAAAAGTTTGGGCTACTTGTTTTACCCCTGCATTCATTGCTAGATTATTATTTCCTGTAGCAATAATAAGATTCACTCCTGTGATCACTCCACTATCACTTACTTCATAATCATGGAAAAGTGTCCCTCTTGGAGCTTCTGAACACCCTACCCCTTTATTTCTATTGATATTTGCATGTGAACGAATATTATCAGTCATAGTTTTTGGATCTCTTAGCATCGCTTCAATTCTCTCAATTCCATAGATAATCTCAATCAATCGTGCATAATGATAATAAAATGAATTAAGTACCGGTTTTCCGTTATTGATGTTTTTAAAGTTATCAAACTCTGCATCTGCTTCAGGGGTACCACATCTATTGATAATATTCATACGAGCTAAAGGACCTACTCTATACATCCCCTCAGGGTATCCCATAGGTTTATAGTATGGCGATTTTAGATAACTATCCTCTTCAACCGCTTCACCAATATAATCTTTATAAAACCTAGGCTCTATTCCATTTTCTAAGATAGTTCCATTTGCATCAACAAATCGTAGATATCCATCGTAATGCTCTAAGTTTCCTTTTTTATTTACTAATCCCATAAACAAAGATGGGAAAGAAGCAAAAGAGTTGATCTCTTTTTCAAACTTATGTAGATTGTTTTTAAAATATTTTATTGTTCTTTTTGCTATATCCATCGCTTCAGGGATTTGTGCTAAGATCTTATCTCTTTGTTCTGTTGTAATCTTATGACTTACACCTCCTGGCACGATCCACTCAGGGTGGATTCTTTTCCCACCGAGTTCTTCAATGATCTTTTGTCCAAAAGCTCTGAGTCGAATCCCATCTTTAGCCATATCTGGATGAGTCTGCATCAGTTTAAAGATATTTCTATCCTCTTTAGAAGCATCAAAGCCATAAACAAAATCTGGAGAACTTAAATGGTAAAAGTTTAAAGCATGAGATTGAATAATCTGTGCTAAGTTGATGATCCGCCGAAGGTTTCTCGCTGCTTTTGGAGGTCTTACTGCTAAGATATTATCACACGCTTGTGTTGAAGAGATCACATGACTTACAGGGCAAATTCCACATGTTCTAGCAGTTAGAGCTGGCATCTCTGTATAAGGACGCCCCTCACACATCTTTTCAAATCCTCTATATTGTGTTACATGGATTCGTGCATCATCAACTTTTCCATTTTCATTTAGATCAACTGTTATTTTTGCATGCCCTTCTATTCTTGTGACAGGATCAATTATAATTTTTTTCTTTTCCATACTATTTACCAAACCTTGTTAATGAGCTAATATCTACTTCTTTATCTAATAATACACCTTTAACCACTTCATAAATCGCATCTGCAGGAGTTGGGCATCCTGGTACAAAATAATCCACATCGATCGCTTCATTTAAAGGTATCACTTTATCTAAAAGTTTTGGAACTACTTTATCTGGATATTTCCCTTTATTAAAATCTGCTAGATCAAAATACCCTTTTTCCAGTACCGCTTCAGTTCCTACAAGGTTTTTCATCGCTGAGATATTTCCAGTAATGGCACAGTCTCCAAGAGCGAGTATCTTTTTAGATTTTTTTCTTATCTCTTTAATGATTTTAATATCATGATCTGTACTTAAAGCACCCTCAACAATAAAAAGATCAATATCTTCAGGTATCTCTTTTGCATCAACATAAGGACTAAATACTACATCCATATACTCTGAGAGTTCTACAAGTCTTTCATCCATATCTAAAAATGACATATGGCACCCAGAACATCCATCAAGCCAAATCGTTGCTACTCTTGCTTTACTCATTTATTGTTCCTTGCTTGAATTAGATTACTAATAATATTTTTCTTTTTCACCATCTCTGTAGCACTTACCCCTTTTTCAAAAAGAGCTCCAGTTGGACATACATGGACACACTTTCCACAACTTGTACAACTCTCACTCTCACTCCAAGGCTCGTCCATATCATGGATAATCTTTGCGTTTATTCCTCTCCCAAAGATATCTAAAGCATGAGCACCTTCCACTTCATCACATACTCTTACACATCTTGTACAAAGAATACATCTATTTGGATCATATACATAATCTTTGTGGGAAGCATCGATATCAAACTGCGCATGGATATAAGGCACTTCACTATGTTCTAATCCAAGTTCGATCGCTTGGTTTTGAAGCTCACAGTTTCCATTTGATACACATACACTACAAGTGTGCGTACGCTCAGCAAAGATCATTGAAAGGATCATCTTTCTATGGGTTTTGATCTTGTCAGACTCAGTTAGTATTTCCATCCCCTCTTTTATCTTAGCAGTACAAGCAGGGATAAGTTTATTGCTCCCTTTTACTTCAATAAGACACATTCTACAAGCTCCTACACATGAAAGCCCCTCTAAATAACAAAGCGTCGGTATATGTATATTGTGTTCATTTGCTACTTCTAAAACCGTACAATCAGACTTTCCTGTTACATCTATATCGTTGATCTTAAACGTTTTTACTCTTGCTTTTTCTCTAATCATTTTTAATACCCTCAAGATATTCATTTTCAAAATATTTTATAGTGCTTAATACTGGATTTGGTGCAGCTTGTCCTAAACCACAAAGACTAGTATCTTTTACTACATGACACATATTTTTTAATAGTTCAAAGTCACTCTGTTTTGCCTCTTTAGCAATAAACTTATCAAGTAATTCTGTAAGTTCTGTAGTACCAACTCTACATGGTACACATTTTCCACACGATTCACTTTTTGAAAAGTCCATAAAGAAACGTGCCACTTCAACCATATTGGAATCTTCACTCATAACGATCAATCCACCACTTCCCATGATCGATCCGATCGATTTTAGCGAATCATAATCTACAGGAATATCAAGCATATCTTCTGGGATACACCCTCCACTTGGTCCTCCTGTTTGTATCGCTTTGAGTTTACTTCCATCAGGAACTCCTCCACCAACTTCATAGATAAGCTCTCGCAAAGTGATCCCCATAGGAACCTCTACAAGTCCAGTATTTTTAATATGTCCTGTCAATGCAAATACTTTTGTACCACTTGATTTTTCAGTCCCAATCGATTTAAACCACTCTCCACCTTTTTTGATAATAGATGAAACATTAGCAAAGGTCTCAACATTATTTAAAATAGTAGGCTCTCCCCAAAGTCCATAATCACTTAAATGAGGTGGTTTTTGTCTTGGATTCCCTCTATTTCCTTCAATAGAAGTTACAAGTGCAGTTGCTTCACCACAAACAAAAGCACCTCCACCTAATCTTACTTCCACATCAAAACTAAACCCACTATTTGCGATCTTATTTCCTAAGATACCTTTTTTTCTTGCTTGTTTAATAGCTTTATTGAGTTTTTCAACAGCTACTGGATACTCTGCTCTTACATAGATATATCCTTGTGTTGCTCCACAGGCATATCCAGCAATCGCCATCCCTTCAAGAAGTTTATGAGGATCAGCTTCCATAACAGCTCTATCCATAAAAGCTCCAGGATCACCCTCATCACCATTACACACGATATATTTTTGATCAGCATCTACTTTTGAAACTGTTTCCCACTTTAGACCTGTTGGATATCCTCCGCCACCTCTTCCTCGAAGCCCTGAGATCTTCATCTCTTCTATCACTTCAGTAGGAGTCATCTCTTCAAGTGCCATAAAAAGAGCAAAATATCCCTCATGTGCAATATAATCTTCTATATCATTTGGATCAATGATCCCTGCATTTTCAAGGACGATCTTTTTTTGTTTTGTAAAAAAAGGCTGAGAAACATCACATTTTTTATGCTTTATTGGTGTTTTTGTCTCTAAAGTCTCGATAAACTTATCTGCTTCATCCACTTCAATCCCACCATAAATACTCTCTTTATCAGCGGTTTGATGATAATGAGATACCATGATCGCTTCAGAACAAAGACCATTACACCCTACACCTTTTACTTTACAACGTTTATGTAACTCTTTGTTATCTTTTACTTTTCCTTTTAGATCTTTTAAAAGATCATTAGATCCTAAAGCGGCACAACTACTCCCAATACATACTCTTAGCTCTTCGTGGGAGCTTAAGAACTCTTCTTGATATTCTCTTGCGATCTCTTGTAGCTCTTCTAGTGTATTTAACATTTTATTATCTCCTCAACCTCTGCAACTGATTGCTCTAATGTGAGGTTTCCTACAGGTTTATTATCATAAATTGCAATAGGTGCTAAAGAACATGATCCGACACATCGTGCAGTTAATAGTGACAATAATCCATCTTTTGTAGTCTCACCTGCTTTGATATTGAACTTCTTTTCTAAAAGCTCTGTTATCTTATCAGCACCTTTGATATAACAAGCAGTTCCTGTACATACTACAGTAGTGTGTTTTCCTTTAGGTTTGAGTCTAAAAAAATGATAAAAAGTTGCGACCCCGTATACCTTTGAATGTGGAAGTTTTAAACGTCTTGCAATAAACTTTAAAACATCATTTTCCAAATATCCAAAAGTCTCTTGTGCTGTGTGAAGTGTCTCAATAAGAGCACTTTTATCGTATCCTAGTTTTTTCATGGTCTTCTCAACCATTTTGTATCGTGCATCAGTATGTTGTGTCATAGTTTCTAATCAGTCCTTTCTTTGTTGATTATATAAGTGTATCTTATGATATTTAGATTGCATCTTGATTACAGAAGTTTATGATTTTTTTAAGTTTTCAATATCAAACCATTGCTTATTGACTTCTTGTTCTTTTGTAGCAATATTTGGTTTCTTTTCACTTTGCCATAAAGCTTCATTTGGTTTTGGGCAATCCCTTACACACTCTCCACAGTAGATACATAGATGTTCATTGTACTCATATTTGAGTCCTTTTTTATTTTTAGGATTATCGCTTGGATTATCTGTTGGAACAAAAAGAATCGCTCCAGGAGGACACGCCTTTTCACATTTTAAACAATAGATACAAGCCTCTTCCCCATATTCGATCAATCCTCTATATCCACTTGGTTTTGGAATTGGATCTTTTGGATAAGTGATTGTTTGTGGTTTTTTAAAAAGATTTGAAAAAGCTTTTTTGATTGATGTAAACATAACTCTATCCTACTTTGCTGTACACGACATACATGGATCAAATGAAGCTAAAATAGCTGGAGCATCAGCATAGTTTGAGCCTTTAAACACTTCCATAAAAGCTGGGATACATGAAAAAGTTGGTGTTTTAATCCGTACTCTATCAAGAATAGGTTTGCCACTCCCTTTTACATAATACATAAGCTCACCTCTTGGGGCTTCTAATCTTACTAAAGCTTCCCCTTTTGGTTTTCCTTTGAGTTTTGTCAATATATCTCCCTCAGGTAAGCCATCGATAATATTTTCACAAATATTAATTGAGTTGTATATCTCATGTAATCTCACAAGATTCCTGCTATGGATATCACCGTTTTCAGCCACTTGAACTTCAAACCCAAGATCATTATATGGAAGATAATCACTTTCTATTCTCACATCAGTTCTTATTCCAGCAGCTCGTGCAAGGGGTCCTATGGCATTATATTTATAAGCTTCTTGTTGTGATAATGCTCCAATTTTTTCAAACTTTAAAGATAAACTCCAGTTTTTAGTAAACTCATCCATATACTCATCTACTTTTTTTCGAATCAGTATTAAAGTATCTTGAATATCTTTTTCAAGTTCAATTGTGAGATCACGATTGACTCCACCAATCGCTACATAATCAAACTGCACCCTATTTCCAGTAAGTTTTTCTTGGAGATCCATAATATATTCACGATCACCCATTATTCTCATAAACATCGCTTCAAACCCAGCATTTTCACATACATGAGAAAGACAAAGCATATGGGAATGGATCCTATCAAGCTCTACTAAAAGAATTCTTAGATATTTTGCTTTTAATGTTACTTCCCCTTCTAAAAGAGACTCTACTGCTATAGTATATGCTAAAGAGTGTGTAATAGCACACAATCCACAAATTCTAGCTACCACATAAGGAACAGCGTCAAATTTAAATTTGCTAGCACACGCTTTTTCTACTCCTCTATGAACAAAGCCCACATCACTATCTACGTCGACTATCTTCTCATTTTCACAGGCAAACTTAAATTTAATAGGCTCTAGTAGTGAAATATGCTGAGAACCTAATGGTATATTAATTAATTTTTTTCCCATGATTATATCCCACAACTTGATAATGGCATTGACTCTGAGTCTTCATCAAGATAAAGACCTTTTGGGGAATCTTCAACATTTACCCCAAACATATCCACAACTTCTCTTTGAGAGATAATAGCTGAGGGTAAAATATGAGTCACTGATGGGATAAGGTCATCTTTCTTTACTTCTATATAAAACATTTTTACATCACTTACTTTTCCATACTCTGTAAAGATCCATTGTATCTCAGTCTTATCCTCTTCTAATGCTACTCCATTTAAAGAGAGAAAATGGTGTTTCTCTTCATTGTAAAAGTTTTCTATATCTGAAACTATTGTGTCTAACGTTGATTGTTGTTTATCAATCATCACCTATCCTTTTTGACATATTTGTTCTATCTATGATCCCATCTTTTTCACTTGGCTTATTGAAAAGTTTATAAGGGAGTTCTATTTGTTTTGTTTTTTGTTCCAAGATCTCTAGTCCTTTTACCACTCCATCGATGATAAGTTCAGGTGATGCGGCGCATCCTGGCACATATACATCTACTGGGATATATTGATCAATCCCATCTTCCACATTATACATCCCTCGAAATACTCCACCAGTACAAGTACAGCTTCCAACAGATACTACTACTTTAGGCTCTGGGATCTGATTATAAAGCTCAACCAATCGCTCACGACTTCTAAAAGTAACGGGTCCAGTAACTAAAAAGATATCAGATTGTTTTGGATTTCCACTATTAAGTACTCCAAAACGTTCAAGATCATATTTAGGCCCTAAACATGCTAAGATCTCAATATCACACCCATTACAGCTTCCTGCATTATAATGTAAGATCCACGGAGATTTTTTTCTATACGGTTTAAAGTTAAAGAGCTTTTTAAACATAAGCGATTCCTATTATATTGATACAGCTTAAGATCAGTCCAAATCCAAGGACGATCCTTACTAAGTGGTTGATCTTGACCCTAGCTGTTGCATTATCAATAAGATTTAAAATAAAGAATACTAAAAGAGATAAAAAAATACCTAAAATAATATTATTAGCTGAAAATAAAAAGATCAAAGAGAAGATAA
>CBETOJ010000021.1:0-11145 GCA_965537725.1 uncultured Campylobacterales bacterium
TTAAGAGCGGATTAAACTTTTTTTAGATAAAATTCCGAATAATTTTACACTCAAGGAAAAAGATATGGCAAGAAGATGTATGCTATCTGGTAAAGGTCCTATGTCTGGGAATAACGTAAGTCACGCGAAAAACAGAACTAGAAGAAAATTTTTACCAAATTTAAGAACTGTACGTATTACTCTTGATGATGGTACGACAAAGAAAATCAAAATTTCAGCTAAAGAACTTAGAACTCTTAAAAAGAATTCATAAGCTATTTCAGCTGAAGATGTTTTTATGAAGCTCATACGAAACATCAAAAAAGCTATAGGTTGGGAGTATCGACGCTCCAAACCTGAGTTTAGTTTAGATAAAGAGATCTACTCTCAATTTAAACACTTTAGACTTCCTCTAATTTTACTTCAATTTATAATGATGGTTGGTACCTTAGGGTATATGATCATTGATGATTTTCCGATACTCGATGCTATCTATCAAACTGGTATTACTTTTACAACTGTTGGTTTTGGAGAGATCAGACCAATATCAAATGCTGGTAGATTATTTACCATTACACTGATCATTTTTGGATTTTTAGTTTTTACCCTAGCTATTACTGCACTTATTCAAGTATTAGTTAAAGGAAAATTCTTAGACCTTTATAAGGAGAGAAATATGTTATATAAGATTTCAAGACTTCGAAACCACTTTGTTATCTTTAATCATAATGAATATACAGTGCAACTAGCAGAACAATTTAAACAAAATCATATCCCTTTTGTTATTGTTGATCCAAGCGATGATATGGAGCACATAGCCCATAAATACAACTACCCATACTTTGTAAAAGAGGAAACGTATACAGAGAGAGCCTTTTTAAAATCACACCTCTCAAGTGCAAAAGGGGTAATCTCACTCTCACGTAATATCTCTGAAAGTATTACGATCATTGCATCTGTTAGACTGTATGAAAAAGAGCTTGGAAGAAAAAATCCTTATCTTATCATCTGTAATGCAGAAACACAAAAAGGATTAGAGAGACTTAAAAAACTTGGAGCTGATAAAGTTGTAGCTCCACCTGAACTTATGGCAAAAAGAGTAAGTGCTATGGCAATGAGACCCGATATGGAAAATGTTCTAGAAGAGTTTTTATATAAAAAAGATACTCCTATCGATATGGAAGAGATCGATATCGAAGATTATAGTTGGTTTATAGACCAGCCGATTAAAGATGCACATCTAAGAGATAAACTTAAAGTAAGTATTATTGGGATCACTGAAGCAAATGGAAAATTTGTACAAACTCCAAAAGCTACTACAAAAGTAACGCAAGGATGTAAGCTTTTAGTGGTTGGGAACCAAACAGGTATCGTAAGAGCTAAAAAATTAATAAATAAACCAGAAAAGCCAAAGGAGCTTCAATATGTTTAGTATTTTTCCTATAAAAGGATATATTGATCAAATAGATGGATTTTATTGTGATGGGATCCATGCAGGATTAAAAGCAAAAGATAAACTTGATCTTGGATTTATCTATAGTGATAATTTATGTGATGTGGAAGCTATTTTTACGAAAAATAAATTTCAAGCAGCACCTCTCAAACATTTTCAAAGATATGAAAAAGGGTTTCAAACAAACTTTGTATTGATAAATTCTAAAAATGCAAATGCACTTACAGGAGAAAAAGGGATCATAGATATTGAGACTATTTTTTCTTCTTTAAATCATCAAGTAACAAATCCTATTATGAGTAGTACAGGAGTGATTGCAAATCCACTTCCAATTAATAAAATCATTGATGGTGCGAATCTTTTTAATCTAAAAGCTAAAAATGGAGAGAACCTCTCACGTGCTATTATGACAACTGATGCCTATCCAAAAACCTCTCTTTATGAAGTAAAACTTGAAGATGGAAGCAGTTTTAAAATAGGCTCAGTTGCAAAAGGTGCAGGGATGATCAATCCAAACTTAGCGACAATGCTTTGTTTTATCTGTACTGATGCAAATGTTCCTAGAGAGGATATGAAAGAGCTCTTAGAGATAAACTCCCATACAACATTTAATGCAATTAGCGTTGATGGAGATACTTCTACAAATGACACTGTTCTTCTTTTATCAAATAAAAAATCAGGTGCCTATGAGAAAGAAGCTTTTAAAGAGGCTCTTAGAATGGTGATGCATGATATGGCAATGTTAATGGTAGCTGATGGAGAGGGTGCAGAAAAAGCAGTTGCTTTTGAAGTAAAAAGGGCAGCAAACGATTCTGAAGCTGAGATAGCAGCAAAAGCTCTTTCAAATTCACTTTTAGTAAAAACTGCACTATATGGAGAAGATCCAAATTTTGGACGAATCGCTTCAACTATTGGAGCAAGTGGTATAACTTGTGATGAGACAACACTTACCATAGCATATAATAATGTGATGGTCTATAACAAAGGGGAAATCCTTTTTGATGAAAGTCAAGAAGCAAAAGCTGGTGAAGTTTTAAAAGAGTCAAGTTATAAAGTGATCTGTGATCTAGGACTTGGGACTGGAAACTTTACAGCTTGGGGATGTGATCTTGGATATGAGTACGTGAAAATTAATGCAGACTATAGAACATAATTACAAAAACCAAAAAGTGACTAACGTCACTTTTGGCACGTACGAAAATATAAAGATCAATGCCAATTATCGAATCTAAGATATGGAAAAAAGAAACGAAAAAACCACCCGACTTCGATATATAAGAATCCTTGAAAAGTTCAATACTAAAGCTATTGGTCTTTTAAAATATGACAACTTTGATCTAGTGCTTTATAAAAAAGCGATTTTAAAAGGCTATGAAGATCTTAAAAAAGCTCCTACTTGTGAGCTTTATAGTGAATATCCAATTGCGGTAAAAAACCTTGCACAAATTATTCTTGATACTTTAGAGAATCACTCAGAAGATTTTGAAAATGAAAAAGCAAAAATCCTAAAACAATCCAACCTTTTAGATAAACTTAAAAACAATAACCGCTACAAAAAAGAGAAACATAAAAAGAAAAAATTTAACGATGGCTACTAATGAAGAGAAAGAGTTTAAACTCTCAGGAACTTTAAAAAAGATTCTATTTTTTAACTCTGAAAACAACTACTATATTGCAGTATTAGACAATGATCAAAAAGTATGTGGACAATACTTTGATACAGACTTAGAAAAACTTGTAGGCTCTGAGATTATTCTCACAGGTCGCTGGAATACCCATCAAAAATATGGAGTACAGTTTGTCTTTACTTCACTAGAACTTAAAGAAGCAGAGATCTATTTTTTCCTAACACGAATCGTAAAAGGGGTTTCAAAAAAACTAGCTCTTGAAATGACTTCAAAATACTCTGAAGAAGAACTTTGTGAGATCCTTGATAATACTCCTGCAAAACTTTTAGAGATAAAAGGGATAAAAGAGAAAAAACTCACTCAGATAGTCACTTCATGGAATAAATTTAAACACTTAAGAGAATTAGGAAGTTTCCTTGCTCAATATGGAGTCACAAGCACTTTTATCAATAAGATATATCAACACTTTTCTCATGTGGATAACTTAATAGAAAAAATCAAACAAAATCCATATATGCTTACAGATATCAAAGGGATAGGGTTTAAAAGAGCTGATGAGATAGGTCTTAGTCTAGGGATTGATAAATATAGTTCTTTTAGAATCACAGCATGTATGAACTATACCTTACGTGAATTTTGTGAAGCGAATGGAAATAGCTCTATCGGAAAAGATCAGCTTTTTGATCTTTTAAATAATGCTCTTGGATTTAAAGATCAAGAAACACTTTATGAAAGTGCAGTAATTACTCTTTTAAGTGAAGAGAAGATAAAAGAGACTTCGAAAGATAGATATTCCCCTGCAATATATTATATGTGTGAGACAAAGATCTTAGATATTTTTAAACTACGATCACAGCATAAAAGAGAAAAAAAGATCATTAGTGATTTTGAAAGCTATATAGAAAAAAAACAATCTACACTTGGGTTTGAACTAAGTGACGAGCAAAAAAAAGCGGTTGAACTTATCAATGAGGGTGAAAATACTATTTTACTTATCGGTTATGCTGGAACTGGTAAATCTACTTCAAGTAGAGCAATTTTAGAGCTTCTTGAAGAGATCGTTGTGTATGATGATATCCATTGTATGGCTTTAAGTGGGATTGCTTCTCAAAGGATCGCTGATACTACAGGATATAAAAGTAGCACAATCCAATCAGCTCTTGTCAAAATGGAATCAAGTGAAAAAGACTCCTTTGATTATAAAGTGATCTTAATAGATGAAGCAAGCATGATCAATAGTGTAACTTTTTATAAAATACTTTCAAATATTGATCTTGATACTACTTTGATTATTGTTGGAGATGATGGTCAGCTTCCTGCTATTGGAGCTGGAGATATTTTAAGAGATACTATTTTGTATGAACTTGCTCCTATTTGTAAACTTACAAAGATCTATAGACAAAATGAAGATCAAGCAATAGCACTTATTGCCAATGAAATTAGAAAGGGAAATGTCCCAGAATATAAAGAGGAGTATGAGGATTTTACTTTTGTAGATGTCTCTATAGAAAACTATTATGCACAAAAAAATTCTCTAAGTGATTATGAGATCAATGCTCTTAGAAATCAAAATAACCTCAATATCCTCCATACTATTTTAAATCTTGCCTCAAACTATATAGAGCCTATGTATAGGTTTATCAACGAAAAAAAGATCGATCGATTTTTAACTCTTTTTCAAGTGATCACTCCTATTAAAAGTGGAACACTAGGAGTAGAAAATCTTAATATTAATCTTCAAAAACTTATTAATAATACAAAACAAGAGGGGATCCAAACTAGAACATATATGTATAAACTAGCTGATAAAGTGATCCATATCAAAAATGAGAATATGAAAGCACAAACCATGAAGTCCTATAAAAGTGGCAGTCATGAGTTTATGGAAAAAAGAGTTTTTAATGGTCAGCTTGGAATGGTGATAAAAATAGATCACGAAAATACAAAGCTTGTGATTCTTTATCCAAGCGATGATATGGTGGTATTTTATGACTTTACAGATCTTGATAATCTTATCTCCCTTGCATATTGTCTCACTATCCATAAAACCCAAGGGATGGAGTATGATACAGCCTTAATTCCTATGAGCTTTAGCCATTTTATTATGCATAATACAAAGTTACTTTATACAGCAATTACAAGGGCTAAAAATATGTGTTATGTGGTTGGGGAAGATGAAGCATTTACAAGTGCTTGTAAAAAACTAGAGATCACCCACCGTCAAACTGTTATAGATGATCTTCTAAGTGATGAAAAGTAAAAATCAAGAAAATCAAATATATAATCAATCTTCGACCGTTTTATAAAAAGAGCTTTTATGATCAAACTTATACTTCTACCACTTTTCATTGTTAGCTTTAGTTTTTCAAATCAATTCTTCTCCCTCTTCCCACTAGTATTATTTATGATCAACAAAAAGTTACATTAGGGAAAAAACTATTTTTTGATCCTCTTCTTTCAAAAAATAAAGATATTTCATATTTTACTTGTCATAGTAATTATGGGACAGACGTTCACTCTGAACTAAAAATCAATGGTATCCCAAATGAGTTTAAACATGTGATACTCAATATTATCAACAACTCTAAAGGTGCATTTATTGAAAATCATATTGAAAATAAAAAGATCACTATCACATTAGATCAAGATAAGACTAAAAAATATATTTATATTCAAGATAATGCAGGAGGGATCCCCCCTTCATATAATAGATCACATTTTTGAGCCAAATGTTACGTCAAAAGAGGAGGGAAAAGGAACTGGAATTGGTCTATATATAACCAAACAGATCCTTGATAAATTAGATGCAACTATCCAAGTAGAGAATAAAGATAATGGATGTTGCTTTACTATTCGTATATAATTTTATCTTTCGTGAAGAATCTGATCAAGTAGTTTAAATACATCTTTACTAGCTTCTTCCATCTCTTGAAATGAAGAAAGAAGATTTCCATAATTCATATTTTCACCTTTTTCGATCTCATCAAAAACATGATAAGTTCCATTATGTACCTGAGCGTGTGGTCGATCAAGTTTTGAATAACTTGGTGTATTTGCGAAGTATCTTTTTCCAAGACCCTCATTGTACCATTTACCTAGTCTACAGTTTTTATGATCAACAAAGGCAAAAGCAGGTTTTTTATGTGCTACTGAAAGATATGTGTTGACTTTCCAAATAACATGATCAAGTTTCGCTAAACTCATAAACACTCTATCTGTAATTTGTCCTAGACCACTAAAGGCTTCTTTTGATGTATCCATTACTGATCCAACATCATTAGAATAATTTTTAGTCTCTTCAGAGATCGCATCAATAGATTTTGTCATTTTATCAAATTTTTCATTTGTAAGATTCACACTATCTTGAATAGAACTTACCACATCACTGATCTCTTTAGCAGCTTCTGCTGATCTAGTTGCAAGATTTCTTACCTCTTGTGCAACAACTGCAAATCCTTTTCCTGCTTCACCAGCAGTTGCTGCTTCTACAGCAGCATTTAAAGATAAAATATTTGTTTGAAATGAGATTTGATCAATCGTTACAACTGAATCTGCGATATTTGCTGCTTTTGTATTTAGCTCACTTACTACAGTATTAATTGCTTCAGTACTTTGTGTAAGTGTACTAATATCTTTAACAATACTATTGAGTTTTTTCTTCGAATCTTCATAGACTCCGTTTATCTTAAAAGTCTCACTTAAATTCTTTCGTGAGAGTTCTGTTGATTCAGATAAGTTTGATTGGATATCTAATAAACCTAATTTGAGATTTTCATTCTCATATGCAAAAAGCTTATCCAATGAGTCTTCATCATTCGTTGCCATTGATTTTAATTGTTCTTGTTGTTGTAAAGAACTTAATTGTGCTTTTAAACTCTCTATTTCATGAATTAAAGAGCTATTTTTTTGTTCACTTTGTTGCAATTCACTCTGTAATGTAGAGTTTTTTTGCTCTAAGGAACTTTTTTCATTTTGTAAGTTTGAAAGTTTTTGGTGAGATTCTTCTAACTCTCTTTTTAATTCTCCATTAAAAAACATATTCTTTACCTCGAGATTACAATATTCTACAATTATACAAGAAACTTGTTTAAATAACTAAAAGTAATGAAACCTCATCACATACAGGAAAATGTTTACATTTAATACAATCCGCCCAAATCTTTGTCTCTGGAATTGATTCTTTTGGAATCTCAATAAAACCAAAAGACTCAAAAAGTGATTTTTTATATGTCAGCACAAGTAATCTTTCAAGTTGTAAGGCCTTTGCTTCTTTTATCAGTAAAGATATAAGCTCTTTAGCTATTCCTTGATTTCTAAAAGAGTCTTTTACTACCAAACTTCTCACTTCCGCAAGCTCAGTTGTATGGATATGAAGTGCTGCAAATCCTATAATCTCATCATCAATTTTAACAGCAGTGTATGATCTAATCGTTGTTGCCATCTCATTAGAATTTCTATCAAGTATGTTACCATTTTCAACATCTGGAGCAACTAATTTTTGCATCCCTGTAATATCTAAAACAGTTGGCTTAAAATAAATAAACTTTTCCATATTAATTTATTCCACCAAAAAGATATTCACTTATTCTTTGTTCTAATTGATCAATACCTCTATTTTTTAAGTTACTAATAAATATCCCATCAGGATACCTATTTTTTAACTTTTGAAGATCAGACTGCTTGAGTTTATCAGTTTTTGTAAAAGCATTGATAATGATCTGATCCCCTTTTTGAATATATTTTAAAAACTCATCCACACTTTGATCAATCTCTAACTCTGGATGTCTTGAATCGATTAGGTGCACAAAGATCTGTAATGATTGTCGACGCTCTAAAAAATCTGTTAAGTTTTGATGCCAATCTTTTTTTATTGATTTTGATACCTTTGCATATCCAAACCCTGGAAGGTCAACAAATCTAGCATATCTATACTCCGTATCAACACTCCCTTTAAACTTGATCTGAAAATAATTGATCAATTGAGTTTTTCCTGGAGTTGAAGAGGATTTTGCAAGATTTTTTCTTTTTGAAAGCGAGTTTAATAATGAACTTTTCCCAACATTACTTCTCCCTAAAAAAGCGATCTCTGCAATATCTGGTGGAGGAGAATCCTTTAAACTTTGCGCCGAAGTTAAAAAACTCCCCTCTATAATTTTATACATACTCACTTTTTCTCTTCTTTTGGTTCATCAAGTTTTAACCTAAACTGTACAGGTTGCTTCCCACCACCATCAATCTTAATATAACCTGTTTTTTCATTAACATAAATAGTATCAGCAGTGATCTTTTTCTCTTTTGTAAGATCCTCTAAATATCCATTTCCTACGATAATATACTTTTGCTCTTTTGGGTAATAATATACCTTGTCCCCTTTTCCTTTAAATAGATTCTCCTGTGTTTTAATTGAAAACTTTACATCCCCAGTTGCCATATAATCTTTTGGAACTTGTTTATTTTTATCCTCTTTAGAAGACTCTGTATTGATTAAAAGATAATTTGACTCTAAAGTATCAGAGTTTTTTGACATTTTTACATTCCCTTTAAAATACATCTGCTGCTTTTTTTCATCTGCTTCAAAAAAATCTGCATCAATATTTAAATACCCCTCTTTTGCAAATAAAAAAGATGCAAATAAAACTACTAAAAAAATTGCTCTGTTAATCATGAAGGTCCTTTAGTGAAAATTTAACATTATTACCATTAATAAATCGCTTATCAAAATCTAAATAAAGTTTTTCTCCTCGAAAAACACTTTCATTATATTCTATTACAAATGGTAATTGATTTTTTGCTATTTTTGTTTTTGTATTATACTCTAGCTGTTCAGAAGTCAACTGAACTCCTCGTTGGGCTTGAAGCATCACATTTCCATCAAGATAAAGGTCATCTTCTATTTTTGTCACAAAATCTGCTTTAGCAAAGTTTGTCTCTGTTTGTTGCTCTTGTCTTAAAAGCATTGTGGCACTTACCATCTCTTCTCTTTTTTTATAAAGATATATCTCATTGGCTCTTACTATACTTGTCACACTATGCTCATCAATAGTATATGAAATGGCATCATAAAAACTAACTAATGGTTTTTCATCTTTTTTTATATCACTTTTGATAGATTTAATATCATAAAATAAAAAAAATATTGATAACACTAATAAGGTAGTTATAAATCTTTTCATTCCCATAAAGTTTCTAGACCTTTTTGATCATCATACTCTAAGATATACTCTATCATCTCTCTTACTGCACCTTTTCCACCTTTGTGCTGACATACTACATTAACACTTTTCTTAATATATTCTACTGCATCATTGGGTGCAAATGATAAAGAGACTTTTTTCAACATTCTAAGATCATTGAGATCATCTCCTATTGCAGCAACATTATCCCAAGTAAGATTCTCTTGTTCTAAAATATCTTTTAAAACTCTATCTTTATCATCAACTCCTTGAAAGATATAAGTCACTCCTAACTCTTTGGCCCTTTTTTCTACTAGAAGAGAATTTCTCCCTGTAATGATAGCAGCTTTTTTTCCCATCTTTTTTGTCCATGAAGCCACTGCTAAACCATCTTTTACATCAAAAGCTTTGCTTTCCTGAAATGATTTTAATTCTTCTCCACTATTAGAATAGATGATCCCACCATCAGTTAGAGTACCATCAACATCAAGTACAATTAATTCAATCATAATACCCCTTTTGTACTTGGAATTCCTAGCTTTTGATTTTCAGCAAGCGCTCGTCTTAAAGCTACTGCAAAAGCTTTAAATGACGCTTCAACAATATGATGTTTATTTTTTCCTCGCTCTTTTATAATATGACAAGTGATCCCACAGTTACTTGCAAGAGCATGAAAAAACTCTTCTACAAGTTCCACATCAAACTCCCCTACTTTTCCAAAAATATCGCACTCATATACTAAATATGGCCTATTGCTTAAATCAAGAGCACAAGTCACAGCTGCTTCGTCCATTACAACTGTAGCATTTCCATACCTCTCAACATTTTCTATAGGAAAGATCTCTTTTTTTAAAAGCTGTCCAATTACGATTCCACAATCTTCTACACTATGGTGTTGATCCACATGAAGGTCCCCCTCACACACTAGATCAATATCAATTCCACTATGTTTGCTCATTGCCTCTAACATATGATCAAAAAAACCTATTCCTGTATTAATAATAGCTTTTCCTGAACCATTTTTATCGATACTACATCGTATATTTGTCTCTTTTGTAACTCTTGCCATCTCATTCATATTTCTTCCTTATTGAGCTATGATCATAGCTGTTTCAAGTCCATTATTAGCTTTAAAGTCATTTGCTTCAGCTTCACTTCTAAAACCACTTACCCATACACGATTAATAGGTTTTCCGTTGAATTGTCCCTCTTTGATCACAACTTTGTATTTATTTTTATCTAACACCATCTCAAATTTACGTTTAGTAATCTGCGCACCCTCATCTCTTACAAAGGCACCAACTTGAACATAATAGTTTCCAACTGTTGCAGTTTGTTGTTTCTCAGCATAGGTAGTTGCAACTTTTCCATTAAACCCTAAAATAGTAAGCTTTACTTTTGCTGTTCCTTTTTTTACCATTTCAATATCATGAGCAGCTTTATTAGAAAGATCAATAATTCTTCCTTTTACAAAAGGTCCTCTATCGTTGATCCTAACTACTGTAGATTTTCCATTTTCAAGATTATCTACTCTTACCATTGTGTTCATAGGTAAAGTTTTATGGGCTGCTGTTTGCCCATACATATTATAAATCTCTCCATTACTGGTTTTTTTTGCATGAAAATCTGGTCCATACCAAGATGCAATTCCACTAAAAGTATCATTTACATGAGCTACTGTTGGATAATATTTTTTTCCAAAAACAGTATAAGGACGCATAGTTGCTCTATGCATCGCTTGGGAGTTATTTATCTTTGCATTCTTAGCAGTTTTTTGATACTGGGAACTAGAGTAAGAAGAGGAGTAATAAGTTCGATCATCACTACTACTATTAAATAGTGAAAAACATCCCGTAAAAATAAAAGGGATTATAACTATAAAGATCTTATTGATATTTGATAACAAGCTTCT